>JBGSRE010001031.1:0-3130 GCA_041737755.1 Oligoflexus sp. | reverse complement strand
CTTGAACATGCCTCGCGTATTCTTTTTAAAACACTGATCGAGGCCGCCTTACAGAAAACTGGTCAACTCTTGCTGCGAAAAATTCTGCCCTGAAAACTGTCCTGAACGCATAACGAAAAGCAGACAAATTGCCTATGGAATGGCCTTTCCATGGTAATTTTCATGCAGGCTTTTGTTCGCGAACATTTTAGGATGGTAAAATGATATATAAATCAATGAAATTACTAACTATTATCTCTTTTTTAGGCTTGAGCGGATGCGCCCAGCGAATGGCTAACTGGGCCGTTGGTCTGGAGAGATGGCGCAGTAATCTGGAAGAGAAAACGATTCAGGTGGGTGAGTTCAATGTCAGGTACCTGGAAGGTGGGCAAGGGCCCTCGGTGCTCTTGGTTCATGGTTTTGGTGGGGACAAAGAGCATTGGACCCGATTCGCCCGCAAGCTTACTGACAACTATCATGTCATAGCTCTGGATTTGCCCGGTTTCGGTGAGAGCAGTCGCATCCAGGGTCTGGCTTACGGCGCCATGGAGCAAGCCGTTCGCCTGGAGGCTTTTCGAAAAGCTGCAGCGCTGGGTAAAGTCCATGTCGTTGGCAATTCCATGGGCGGTATGATTGCTGCCGTCTTTGTCCGTCAGTATCCAGAGCAGGCCCTGAGTCTGACTCTCATCGATAGTGCAGGGATTCGGAGCCCCAAGCCCAGTGATCTTTATAAGGAGTTGAAGGAAGGCCGCAATCCGTTGCTTGTGCAAAAGCGTGAGGATATGGATCGGCTGTTCAACTTTACCTTCGTCAATCCTCCCTCCATTCCCAGCTCAGTTATCGATCAACTCTATGCCAAATCCAAAGAGCATTATGCCTGGAATCAGCAGATTTTCGCCGAGATTTCGGCAACTCCAAGCATCGTGGAAGAGGCGCTGCCCTTTATTAAGGCACCACTGCTGGTGATCTGGGGGGATAAGGATAGGGTGATTCATGTGTCGTGCACAAAGGTCATTCAAAAATTGAAGCCTGAAGCCGAAGTGAAGATTATTTCGGACTGTGGACATGCGCCTATGATCGAAAAGGCTGAAGAGACAAGTGCGATCTATCGGGAGTTTTTGAGTCGTCGATTTTCCCAGGTTCTATGAAAAAACCCCGAGTGATGAACTCGGGGCTTGGGATCGTTTCGAAATCTGAAATTATGTTGCTGCCGGCGGTGTTGTTCCGGTTTCCAAGTTTTCAACTTACGAACATCAAATCGTGCGCAGAAAGCTTTAAGTCAGATGGCCGCAAGGTAAGATCTATTTTTCCTTTGCGGGATCTTGCGAACATTCACCTTCAAGGATAGCCCTAACTATGTATGATAGTGTGCGAACCCATGACTCATAACTTGCGACTGTTTGTAATCCATCGAAGCGTTGAGTAGCGATGCCAGGAAGCTGTTGTCCATACGAGCTTGTCAGCCTTCTTCTGCAGGACAAGCGTTACTGGCGGTAGGATGCTGCTGGTAAGCGACACGTAATCAAGACCAAGTTTCGAAATTCCTGTGAAATCGAGCAGTGAGACATGAGTTTTGAGCGGGGCGTGACAAAAGCCAATCTCATGGAGCTCAATCTTCTCAAATTCTTTCATAGAAAATAAAACCTTATGGTGATGGGTAAAAGGGGTGTTGGCAAGACCCACCTCGCCATCGCTCTGGGAAAAAGGCTTTGCGAAGAAGGTCAAACAACCGCCTTCTATTCTTCCAAACTGCTATTCGAAGAGGCGGCCGCAGAGCGTGCGGCTGGCAGATACCTCGCATGGCTGCGTCGTTGCAAGTAGGCTGCTGTTTTGACACTGGATGGCTTGGCCCTTCGAAACCATATGCACGAAGACGCGAATATCCTTCTGGAAATTCTTGTGGATCGCTACCGAAAAGCAATCACCATAGTTACTTCGCAGGTGCATCCTGCAGGCTGGATTTCACTTTTCGAGGATCCAGTTATCGCAGAGGCGATCATCGATAGACTCAGAAATCCGTCGGCTGTTGTTGAACCAAAAGGCGAGTCCTATCGGAAGTGTCTATGATCTTGATTGACATAGTCGAATGGAGTAGCTAAGAGGGCTATGGTAGAGATCGTCGCCTACGGCTCCATGAGTCATAAATGCACGAAGGTTAGGGTCAGTTCGGACAGTAACCGGCACGAGGTTTAAAGTCAAAGAAATCAGATGATTCCTGCGCAAACTGCGACATAGGATCGAGGAATTTAAGTATCAATCGCGAGGCATCTTGCAATTAAAAGGCGGGCAAATAATGTTTCTAAGAGCTTTAATGTTCAATTTTATTGGGCTTTTAGGCATCGGCACGCAAGCGATTGCTCTTGAGCGACTGACTCCGATTTCCCCAATTCGGGTCAATTCGATTGCTCAGCCAGTCGAAAGCTTGAACAATTTAGAGTCTTTCTGCGCAGCAAATCCTAATATCTGCAACCGAACTCCCATAACCATACGGTTCCCTACATTATCAGGAAGTCCTGGTACCCCGGTGTCTGTTTGCGATCGGGATCCAAGCGATCCTCTGTGCATGCCAGAAATCACCTTACCAGTAATACCGGGCTTGGGTGGACATCCAGGAACGATCACAAATCTTTGCGATAAGCATCCGGATTTTCCGCAATGCGCAAAGGATATCGCACCGGGACCTGAACTTTTTCCAAAAAATCCTCCGACCTTTACTAGAAGCTGCAGTCTAACTTCCGAAGCAAGTGTCATTCGAGAACTTGATACTGCGTTCACAGTTAAGAAGAGCTATTTTGAACAGATAGCATACGTAAATGATTATATCAGTGCAGTAGGCGATAAATCCGTGTGCACTGTAAATCGCGTTGCGCGATCGCGATGCTTAGAAAAACAAACCGGAACCCTTCGCGAAAAGTTGGAGAAATGCCGTGATCTTGGGCCTACTACTGAAGAAGATATTTACTTCGAACTGAAAAACGAATGCAAAGCAAAGCCCCTTGACGAAAAATTTCAATCGATGGTCAAGGTCTTGACAGATACCTATTGTACAAACGAGCAATTATTAGAGACCTGGAATAAGAGACCAAGAAAGATTCAACCAGAATGTTTGCCCAACAGCGAATATTGCGTTGGATCAAACCTAAGTCCACTA
>JBGSRE010000626.1:0-5175 GCA_041737755.1 Oligoflexus sp. | reverse complement strand
CCAAGGTTGATTGGTCGAGTCCGCTAGTTGCTGGCGAGCTGAATAACAGTGCCTCCGTTACTTTTATCAGCGGTCATGGCGATCCCCTGCCCTTGACTCTCAAGAGCTTTAAACTCTTTATGCCAGCTATGGGCCATGGCACGATCAAGGCCGATAAGCTGGTCTTCACCCAAAACGAGACGACAAAGAATGTCTGGAGCGTCGGTCAGATTTACTTTTCCATGGGTGGCGGCCAGGGCGAATGGGTCGTCGACATCGAAGCGACTGCCTGCGGTTACACCGATACGGCCCGCGTTGTGATCGCCCAAGAGGTGCAATGATGCGCGGGGTCTGGAGCAGTTTCCTGCTCATCTTTTCGATGGTGCTGGCCAGTTGGGGCCAGACCGTTTCTGCCTGCTCGTCCTGCGGCAGTGGGGGTGCGGATCCAGTGGTGCTCAATCCGAACGAGTCGGGTAAATTCTATTTGGGTCTTAGCCATCAATCGGGATTTCAAGACATCGATCGCCTCGGCAATCGGCAGAAAAGCTATGGTCCCAAGCAAAAGCAGAGTCTTGATCTGGCTTTTGCTCAAAGACTCACTTCGAGAGTCTTTGCCAGTGCGGTCATGAATTTTGGCCGCAATGTTTACGGCCCTATTGCTGAGTCGCAAAATGGTGACGCCAGTCTGAATGTGAGGGCCAACGCGATGCAGCAGAATATTGCGGAGCCTTGGATTCCTCAGTTGCAGATTCTTCTGGGACATCGGTTTGCTCTCGGTCGATCGGTCAACGAGCAGAAGAGAGAGCGATTTCTTGATGTATTCGGGGCGGGATATGATGAGAGCTATCTCGGTGCCGACCTCTGGTATGGTATGCAGACCGTGATGGCTGGTGGCAGTGTGCTCTTTGGTTTTCCGGCTGCGGAAGAGACGGACTTTGGCTCGCTCCAGCGAGGTCGATTGCAGCGGATCATAGCAACCATCGGCTTTTTGCCGCTGGCCGAAGTCAAAGTCATCGGCGGCTTTATTCAAGAGCAGCGTGGCGGAAGTGAAGTCGATGGAGTCGCTCAAGAGGATTCTGATAAACTGAGTCAAGATCTGTTTCTGACCAGCGAAACATTGTTTCCTGAAGGATCCAATTATCGATTGACTCTGAGTTCTCGAGGCGCCTTTGGCGAGCTCAAGAATGCAACTCAAGCGAAAGTCATAAGCCTAGCCTGGATGAGGCCTTTATGAAAAGACTGTTCGTGATACTGAGCCTTATCGCCTTGTTTTTCAAGCCGACCGTTTCCCTGGCCTGCCAGCCTATGAATGCGAGCGAACTTCAGGATAAGCTGAAGCGAGAGCCTGTGGCTCAGTTGGTTTTCTTTGCTTCATGGTGCAGCAGCTGCAAGCAGCATTTGACCGAAGCCTATGCAGCCAAAAGTCTATTCATTGCCATTTTTGACCAAAACGAAGCCGCGACGAAAGCCTTCCAGGCTTTTTTGGGAGAAGCTCATCGGCAGCTCTGTGTTTGGGATAAGGATGGCTCCATCGCCGCGCACTATGCAGTGAAATCCTTGCCTGCTCTGAGGGCCCTTGGGGAGGCCCAATAGGCAAAGTCATCCCGCGATCTTTTTGCGGCTATGTTCAGGCGCTTATAAGTCGGCAAATGATGTAGGAATAATCATCCTCGAGGACCGCCACGTCTGGTCCTGCCAGTGCTTCCAGACGCTGGTGGAGAACCGGCAGTTGGTCCTGATTCTTCAGCAAACGACTGACATGATGCAGCTGCAGGCGTCGAGGCGAGATCGAATTATCCAGAAGGCCGTCGGTGTAAAGGAACAGAGTATCGCCCGGATTCCCTTGATAATGGCCGACCCCAAAGTCTGGCTGGTCCGGTAGTCCCAGCGGCGAACCACCATGCAGAAAGTATTCCGGACCATTGGCCCGAATCATGACGATAGGTGTGTGACCAGCGTTGATATAGTCGATGTGTCCGCTCGTGAGATCCACGCTTAGTATCACCATGGTCGCCATCAGCGAAGTATTCGTCGCAGTCATGCACACAACTTCATTCATGCGGGCCATGAGTATGGCGAGTAATTCCGGACCTTCCAAGCAAGCCATTTCCTTGGTCCCTGCCAGTCCGTAGAAAGCACCATGAATGGCTCCTGTCAGCAATGCGGCTGGCAAGCCATGACCGGTGACATCGGCAATAGCAAGCAGCAGGCGCTGATTGTTCGGGTCGTAATGATAGCCCAGCCAATCGCCGCCAATTTTCGCAGAAGGATGATGCGATGTGATGATTTCAAAGTGCTGACTTTGAACATTTTCACGAATAAAAGCCAGTTGTAAAGCGTGGGCGTCGTCTAAGCTCTTCTCGAGTTTTCTTCGCGCGGCCTGTTCGACGATCCGATTCTTCTGCATCTGCTGAAATTGGTCGCCAACGGCAATCGCCAGGAAGATGGCCTGAATCGCACAACCGAGGAGCACGAGATCAAAACGAATGGCAGAGCGAAACCAGGTGTTCTCAAAGCTCACCAATGCTAAAGCCTGAATGATGCTAAGGATGTTAAAAAGCAGGATCGGTAGCCAGGCGATCGCCAGATACTTGGCAGCAGAAGAACCCTTCTGCCAAAGATAGATGGCAAGGCTGTAATAGATCAGCATCAAAGGCCCAGTGCATAGAACGGTGAGCGAAATCATTTGGGGATTCAGCTCAAACCATGACCAGACGATAAACACCAGACTTTTGCCAAGCGGAATATTCAACCAGAGGTTTGCTCGCGGCAGGTTCTTTTTGAGGTCAAGGGTTTGCCTAAAAAAGGCGATCACAGCAATGTTCGACAACTCAATGAAAACGAAGGTGGCGCGATCCGCCCAAGTGGTCGCTTGTGGCCAAAGATGAATCCAAGTCAAGCCGAAGTTGGTAAACTGATATCCCAAATGATAGCTGATGAGGATGAAAGCAAAAACGATAAAGGTAGGATGAGCGGTCGACAGATACATAAAGACAGCCAGCATCAAGGCGAAGAGTATGAGGCCAGCATAGACCCCAAAAATAATAGCCTCCCGTGCTTCCTTGCTGGCGAGGCTTTGGTAGTCGTGAATCCAAGTGATCAAACTGAGGCTGTAGTTATTCTCCAGTCGAATATAAAAAGTGCTTTGACTCTGGGGTGGCAGCGTCATCTGCAAAACCGGATGTCTATGCTGCTGCATGGGATTCCATGGCCTTTTCTGTCCTCCGGATTGAATGGGCTCAGCCACGCCCTCCTGATAGAAATCGAAGAGGCTGATCGTATTGAGTTCGATTTCGAACAAGCGTTCTTGAGCAAGGGGGGTGGCATTGGTCAACTCCAAGCGGAGCCAAATCACTGCTCGGGTATAACCGTAATTCAAAGCCGACTTGTCGACTTTGACAAACTTGTCCCTTGGCAATTGAGCAAAGGCTGTTTGGCCTTGGGGGTCCACCCAGACGGAAAGATAAGGCTCCGCATTTTGGGGGAAAGATTGGGCTGAGGCATAGCCAGCGCAGCCGCAAAGGGTTCCAAGCAAAAACAACCGGAGCAGTTGATCGCGCAAGAGCAACAGGATGTCGCTTTTCCAGTTCACAGATACAGCCTAATTTTTAGCAAGGTCTAGTCTATTTGGCCTATCGGCTGTTTTAGACCAGATCTGAGTCGGTCTGAAATATCGAGAAGTCCTGGAGAAAGTACGGATGCGAAAAAAGGACTTAACTTTTTCTAGCAAATACCGTTATAAAGATTGTACGCAATATAATATTGCGCAATCATAATGGAGATTCCGATGAAAGTTCTTTATTCTACGAAGGTTACAGCTAGCGGTGGACGCAATGGTCAGGTTAAGTCGGATGATGGAATACTGGACATGCCACTGTCGACTCCAAAATCCCTGGGCGGCTCCCGCACAGCCAGCAATCCCGAGCAACTTTTTGCTGCAGGATTTGGCGCATGCTTTGAGAACGCCGTCATTCACATCGCCAAGTTGGAAAAGCTTAGCCTTGCTTCGACTTCCATCACAGCCCAGGTCGACCTGCTCACGTTTGAAGACGGCCACTTCAATGTAGGAGTTGCACTTGACCTTGATATTCAGGGGGTTGACGGTGAAACAGCGCAGCGACTAATCCATGCAGCTCATCGCATTTGTCCGTATTCGAACGCCACCCGGGGGAATATCGAACTGAGCATTTCGCATCGCGGCGAGCGCATCGTTTAATGTCCAAGCTCCCTCAGCGGGACCTCGGACCCGCTTCTCCCTTTCTTCTTGCAAGACTTCGTTGAAAGTATGGCGGTTTTCAGATTATCTTGCATCTGTAGCTTCAATTGGGGGAAATAATGACCGATATGTGTCCAAATGAGGACCAATTGCTCGATAATCAGCTCTGCTTCGCCTTATATGCCGCATCAAAGGCGATGACGCAGGCCTATCGCGGGTACCTCGACCCCCTGGGCATCACCTATCCGCAGTATCTCGTCTTCATGGTTCTGTGGGAACAGGACGGAATTCCTTTAAAACGCTTGGGCGAACGCCTTTATTTGGACTCAGGGACACTGACTCCTTTGGTCAAGCGCCTCGAAAAAGAAGGGTTCTTGACCCGTGATCGAGCGAAAGAAGACGAACGCGAAATTCGGGTGAGGTTGACGGCAAAAGGCCGTAAACTGCAGCAAAAAGCTGCTGATATTCCCGATACCATGCGTTGTGTTGCAGATGTTTCCGTGGAAGAAGTTGTCAGGCTGCGCGGAGAAGTCAAATTGCTCCTGCAAAAGCTGCAATCGATCCGAGGGACAAAAATTCCCGACGCTGAATAGCTTCGTTTGAGTTCCCCAATGGCCTGTCCCATGGCTGGGGGAGTTCTTGACCCAAAGCTGGTCTATCCAGTTCATTGCGACCTGCCTTGGCGTCGTGTGAAGGATTGTTCAAGGACAGCTTTCTTACCTGAATGAAAACCCACCCAGCAGAGCTTTCTCAGTAAAATATCGGATTCATGAGAATTGCCTTGCAATGAAATCAAGCTGTGTTCAAGCTGCAGGAGCCACCTCATGCAGGACAGGAGATTGATCATGCTCTTAAAAACTTCCGAAATCATAGGCCGAAAGATTGACGCCGCGGATGGCGAAATTGGCAAAATCATGGATATCTACTTCGACGATAAGTCCTGGGGACCTTGATTCCCTATTGTGACAAGGCCATCCGCG
>JBGSRE010001028.1:0-3051 GCA_041737755.1 Oligoflexus sp. | reverse complement strand
CATGCAGCATGACGTTCCTTTGGATCATGAAGCGCAAAGAAAGCGCAGTCTTTTGCATATAGCAAGCGTCGAAGTCGAAGCTTTGCCCCATGTTCCGACGGCAACTCCGACCAATCCGAATGCTCCAACTATACTCATTGTCGATGATTTGCCGGAAATGCGTCAGCTCATTCGCAGAATTCTTGGCGAGGACCAGTTTAGATTTTTGGAAAGTATAGATGGACAAGAAGCCTGGAAAATATTGCAGAACAATGAGGCTGTCGATCTTCTTATCACCGATTGGATGATGCCAAAAATATCGGGACCAGAACTGGTCAAGCTCATTCGGGAGCAATCCCGATTCGAATCACTCCCTATCGTACTTCTCACTGCCAAAGGCGATGACCATAGTCGACAATTGAGCCAGCAGCTTGGAGCTAATGCCTATGTCGGGAAGCCCTTTGATAAACTTGAACTCCTATCCACCGTGTCGAATTTAATTCATTTGAAGCAAAGAGAGAAGGACTTGATCGCTTTGCAAAAGCATGTCACCGAGCACGTACTCAAACGCTATCTGCCGGCGGGATTGGTGGAGAAAATTGTCAACGGCACCCTGCAATTCGATGAAACACCTGCCGTTAAGTCGGTCACGATCATGTTCGTTGATATCTGCAATTTCACCAATAGCTCGGAAAGTTTAGGTCCGAAGCGGATCGGTCGCATTCTCAATAGCTATTTTACGAGCATGAGTCGGGTTATCTTTCAGCATGGCGGCACCATCGATAAGTTCATCGGGGATGGAATTATGGTGGTTTTCGGAGCTCCCCAAGAGCTGGAGATTTCCGATCAGGTGCAACGTGCAATGAAATGTGCTCTAGGGATGTTTGAAGCCTTACACGTTTTGAATGAAGAGTGGATGACGCAAAAGCTACCACAATTCAAGATTCGGATCGGCATTCATCAGGGTCCAGCTATTGTGGGGAGTTTTGGTGGTTCAGAGCGTTCGGACTATACCGTTATTGGACCCACAGTGAATCTAGCCGCACGAATTCAAGCAGCAGCAGAACCGGACAGCATTTTTGTTTCCGGAAATTTTCGAGATTACCTCGAAGATGTCGAGCTGGAAGATGTTGGGTATTTCGACATGAAGGGCGTAACAGGTCAGCAGCGACTCTTTCGGGTGCCTATGAACCAAGCTGCTAAGGCAGCCTAACACGGGAAGGGAAGCAAGCCTATGAAACACTCATATCATCCCATTGATACCTTTCAATGCGCCATGGAGAACCCGAAATGAACAGACTTTGGGCCTGTGTCATCACTTTACTGGCGACGTTCTCTTTGAGGCCGGTCTACTCCGCGGTTCTTGAGCTCAATTCCACCGGGCTTCATGGCGATTTGATCGGGCAAAAGCTGAAGCTTTACGAAGACCCTGACAACAAACTCACCATCCAGGATCTCACCCAATTGCCTGACACGGCCTTTTTTCAACTCGATAAGATCGTACCCGGTTTCGGAGCGACGCGTTCCGCTTACTGGGCCCGCATTGATCTCTTCAATAAGCTGGATCAAGATACCAGAATATTTCTTGAGTACTGCTATCCGCTGGCAGATATTGTCGAATTTTATGTGCAAGATCCGGCTGGCAACTGGGAAAAAATTGAACAGGGTGATCGACAGCACATCCAGACGACTAGTTTTCGTCACCGGCTACCTTTCATTTCCTTGCTGCTCAGCAGCCAAAGAGCAAGTCAGGTCTATGTGAAAATATTTAACCAGGGCTTCACCCAGTTTCCAATTAAGGCATGGACCGAAACAGAATTTCACGAAAATCGGGCGTTCGAACTCAGTTTGACTTCGTCTCTGGTCTTTGTCATAGCTATGATGTTGGTATACAACCTTCTCCTCTACTGGACGACTCGTGAGAGTCTTTTGCTCGTTTATATCGGCTTTCTGGTCACTACTGTCTTTACCCAGGTAGCTCCTTCTGGGCTTCTGCGCATGGGCGATTTTGGTGAGTTTGCCATATTGCTATCAAACAACGGATACCCGCTTATCGGCGCTATAAGTGTAGTTTTTCTGCTTATACTGGCATTGAGTTTTCTAGAAATCGACAAAAGCCAAAAAAGTTTGCGTTGGCTTGTGTTTTCTTCCATAGGCATCTGCTTTCTCATTATAGGAGCTTCATTATTTGATTATGGTACAGCCGCCAAAATTACCGCAATCAATGCTTATTTCAGTGTGGTCATTCTCATTGGTTTGACACTCCGAGCTGTTTGGCAAGGAAAGCGTTCAGCAAAATATCTTCTGGTTGCCTGGGGCGGCCTAGCCACCTCCGTGATCATACAGAATCTCTATTGGTTAGCCATCGTCACCAACCAGTATTTTTCATTTGCAAGCTTGATAGGCTGTGCTAGCGAAGTAATCCTCATCTCCCTTGCCATCGGCGATAGAATACGCATGCAAATTCAGGGGGCATTGGCGGAGAATCAGCGGATTAATCGCGAACTTGAGGAGAAGGATAAGGCTCGGACTGTATTCTTTCACAATACCTCCCATGAGCTTCGTACCCCCTTAAACGGTATGATCGGTTTTCTCAATCTGCTGCTCAAAGGACGCTACGGCACACTTGGTGAGACGGTCGACATGCAATTGAAAAAAACGCTGCGTTTGGCGGAATCACTCAAAAATCAGGTGAATACCATTCTCGATCTCGCCCGATTAAAACGCGGAGAAGTGAAGCTCCAATGCTCTCTTATGTCTTTGGCCGATCTGAAGCAAAATCTCGACGACCTAGCGGAAGGTTTGCGCCTGAAGTATCCCCATTCTCGCTACAGCTCGGAGTTGCTGCTGAACAACTCAGCCGGTTCAATCATCCAGGATCAGGAGAAGGTATTTGCGATCGGTCGCAATTTGCTTGGTAATGCCTTTAAATTTTCGCAGTCATCTGCTGCAAATGCAGTACATCTGAGCTTACTGCCTATATTGAGTCCTTCCCAGGCGCCATGTATGCCTTTTTCCCGAATCCCAATATCGCCCGCCAGGCTCAGCTCTTTGAAGTATGTGCGGAATGAT
>JBGSRE010000608.1:0-11240 GCA_041737755.1 Oligoflexus sp. | reverse complement strand
TAACGCCCCACCAAAGGAAAGGTGCTCCAGGTGGCAAAGCCCTTCAAAGCGAGCAAAATCTTGCAACCGGCAGCAGCCTGCACGTCGGCAAGAATCTTCAAATTATCTTCCAGAGCCGCGAGATCAATGACCCAACTCGGTGACTCAGGCACTTTGTTGGGATCGATGGCTAGCATGCCTTGTTCGGGCCGCTGCGCACTCATCACAATTCCTTCACATGCCAGGGCAGACCATACTTGGCGAGCTGTTCCAAGAATGGATCTGGATCCATTTGTTCCATATGAACAACGCCAGCTTTTTTCCATTTTCCAGTGACCATCATCATGGCACCAATCATGGCCGGTACAGCAGTTGTATAGGAGATCGCTTGAGCGCGAACTTCCTTGTAGCATTCCTGATGATCACAGACATTGTAAATAAAGATCTTGCGCGGTTTGCCGTCTTTTACGCCTTCGATGATACAGCCGATCGAAGTCTTACCCGTATAATTCTCGGCAAGACTGGAGGGATCCGGCAAGAGGCACTTCAGAAATTCCATAGGAATAACCGGGGTTCCATTGTAGTTAACCGGATCAATTCGAGTCATACCAACGTTACCCAGCACGCGAAGATGGGTAAGATATTCATCGCCAAAAGTCATCCAGAACCGAATGCGCTTCAGTCCTTTGATGTTTTTGACTAGGGATTCTAATTCTTCGTGATAAATGAGATAGGCTTTTTTATCGCCAACACCTGGGAAATCAAAGACTTCAGAAATTTCCATTGGCTTGGTTTCGATCCACTGACCATTTTCCCAGTAGCGACCGTTTTGGGTCACTTCACGCAGGTTAATTTCGGGATTGAAATTGGTGGCAAAAGCCTTGCCGTGACTACCGGCATTGCAATCCACGATATCCACGGAATGAATATCATCAAAATAATGCTTTTGAGCATAGGCACAGAACACGTTGGTCACACCGGGGTCAAAACCCGATCCGAGCAGCGCCATCAGCCCAGCCTTTTCGTATCGTTCTTGGTAAGCCCATTGCCACTTGTATTCGAACTTGGCGACATCGCGCGGTTCGTAGTTGGCTGTATCCAAGTAGGGCACCCCGGCTTCAAGGCAAGCGTCCATCAGGGGCAAATCCTGATAGGGCAGAGCCACGTTCAAGACGAGGTCAGGTTTTACCTTGCGAATCAAAGCGACTGTTTCAGCCACATTATCGGCATCGACCTGAGCGATATCGATATCGCGGCCTTGCAACTCTTTTACCTGCTGGCGAATTTTTTCGCAGCGAGCCAGTGTCCGACTGGCCAAGGTAATATGATCAAACACCGTGGCTGCCTGGGCACACTTATGGGCCACAACGCCGCCAACTCCACCTGCACCAATGATAAGAACCCGACTCATATTTTTAGTCCCTTCGTCCTAATTGTCTCCATTTCGACAAGGGGTCTCTGTAGCTTTTGTGGCCTGGAATTGCAAGCAAATAGCCGGGTTTTTATCCAAACCCATGGAAGCAGGACAAAGACTTCAGGCCCGGTGGAACAAGCGGCTCGACCGGCGATGACTTTGGCTTCTCAGCGAATTTGGCTTCCTCCTTAGAACGCCATATAGATATAGGCAAGAAACACACCCGTAGCGGTCGCGCTCAGAATATTTTCCAGCCCTTCCAGACTATCCGACGACTTGAGAGAGAGACGTAAGGTAAAAAACCCAAAGCCAAAACAGAGCAATATTTGAATCAATGTAGCGGCGATAAGATAGCTTAAGAGTCCGCTCATACTGCTGCCTTGAACGGCCTGGACAAAGCTTGCGCCATGAAAAAAGCCGCCCAGGATCAAGATCAGAACAGCGTAGCGGCCAAATTTTTCAATAAACCAGAGGTTAAAGAGTAAAGCTGCCACGCTCAGCGCCACAACGACATTCACAAGAAAGACTGGCAGGGGCACCAAGAACGCCACGGCGTAGCCAGGAATCAGGGCGAGTAGATAAAAGAGTGGATAGCGATAGCTCTTGGCCATGGTCAAGCCCAAGAATCCCGCCATCAAGCAAAAGACGAGGTGGTGCATACCGACAATGGGTTCCGTGAGTCCTTTCAAAATGCCTTCGCCACTGCTGACAAGGGCCACGCTTTCAGCTGCCGAAAGCCGCGAAGACTGGGTCAGGAGCAGAAGGCTTATCATCCAAAAAAAGATTTTGCATGCCGGTCTCAGGTGATTCATCGTTCATTCCCTATGCAGTGGGCAGCAGCGAAGATCGTTCGTTCTTCCTCTGTTAGAGCAAGACCAAAAGTTTAACAAGCAAGAAGCACGGGCTGCGCTTTTCGACCGGCGTATTTTTGGGTGATAGCCGTTTTTTCTGCTAGAATAAACAGATACTCCTAGGGATTTGAGACGATCTCTCACCAGCTATTACCGACTTCGTTCTTCAAAAAGGGGACATAAAATGCCTTTCATCCTCCTGCTCTGCTGGCTCTTGACACTGTCGGTTCAGGCTGCTCCATTGCAGCAGACTCAACCCTGGCTGGGAGTCGCTGTCGATGAAAAGGTGAAGGATGGAGTCATGATCAAGGCCGTTCTGGAACAAACACCGGCAGAAAAAGCCGGACTTCTCGGCGGTGACCTCATCACCGCAGTGGATGCAGTCAAAGTCAAAAATCGCAATGAACTTATGGAAGTGCTTCGCAGCAAAGGAGTGGGACACAGCGTCACAGTGCTTTTCAAACGACAGGGCAAAGAAGAGAAAAAAATCTTAAAACTCGAAGCACTGCCAGATTCCCTCGATCTGTTGCGGCGCCAGTTGATGGACAAGCCAGCCCCTGCCTTTGAATTACTAAGCGTGACGGACAAGAAGCTCATTAAGAACCAGGATCTCCTGGGTAAGGTTACGATCCTGGAATTCTGGGCCACATGGTGCCCAGCTTGCCGCGCGGCCATTCCTCGGCTCAACCAATGGGCAAAAAAACATAAGAATATTTCCATCATTGGAGTATCAGACGAGCCCGAGGCAACGATTAAAAATTTTCTAAAATCAGAAAAAGTAAACTACACGATGGCTATGGATTCCCAGGGTAAAATTCAAAGTGACTATCAGATCAGCTCGATTCCAGCCTTTATTCTGATCGATCAAAAAGGTGTGATCCGCGAATTGACTTTGGGTGCAGGTGATTATCTGGAAACCCTCATTCAAAAAGCGGAGCTGTTGGCGGCGAAGCCTTAGTCACAGAGTTAAGCCGAATCAACTGCCGCTCAACCTCACTTTGGCACTCCAAAGTCACCGACTTTAGCTTCGGCTCGCTGGTAAGCGGGACGCTCTTTCACCCTAGCAATATAAGCCTGAAGGCGCGGATATTGGTTGGCAAAACTGTCTTTAGACATGCCCCCTTCAATCGGATAGCTCATTTGAATGTCGGCGGCTGTGAATTTCTCTCCAGCGAACCAGGGACCTTTACTGAGCTCCTGTTCCATGAAATCAAACTGCAGTTTCATTTGCGGTCCCAGATACATGGCATTTACTTTCTTAACAATACCTTTAAGGATGGGCTTGACGAAAAACGGGACACGGGCTTTGCCGAGTTCACGGAAAACCAAGGCCATCACCAGGGGAGGCATCAGAGAACCTTCCGCATAGTGCATCCAATAATTGCAGCGAATGCGCTCAGGAGAAAGAGCGACGGGGCGAAGTTTTCCTTCACTATCGTAGCGATCCAAAAGATATTCAATGATGGCACCGGACTCCGCAAAATTTAGCCCTTGATCGGTGATCACTGGCGACTTCCCCAAAGGGTGAATCGCCTTAAGCTCCGGAGGTGCCAATTTCGTTTTAGGATTGCGCTTATATAATTTCACCTCATAGGGCATATTCAATTCTTCCAATAGCCAAAGAATCCTTTGAGAGCGCGAGTATTCGAGGTGATGGACTTGAATCATAGATTAATCCTTTCGACACAGATAATATTACCGGCTTGGAAATTCTTTCATTGCCTGCTATTTCATAGCACACAACAATTGTTGCAGATACTCTAACCAACAGTCCATTTGGGAGAAGTCTATGTCCACTCTCGCTCTAAAACTACTCTTGCCTATGACTTTGCTTTTGACCGAAAGCTCCTTTGCTCACTTTGATATGGATAAAACAGGTACTCTTAAATCTCGTTACGGTCGGAAAGAAATTAAGGAAGGGCCTTGCGGTCGCGCCAATGGAACGCGGGGAACAAATGTGTTCACCTTCGAACCAGGTGCAACCGTCAAAGTCTCAATCGATGAATTCGTCCCCCATCCCGGTTACTTCCGTATTGCTTTTGACAATGATGGTGACGATGATTTTGTGAATCCACAAACTGTTCTTCCCCTCAACCGCGAATGCCTCACAGACCCTGCTGATAAATGTGGAGCTACCGACTTTTATAATAATGCCAGCGTCCTCATGGACAACCTGGAGCCGCATGCCCGAGGCCTGCCCAATAAGCGTTATACTTGGGACGTAAAACTCCCTGAGGTGGAATGCGATAACTGCACGCTGCAGGTCATCCAGGTCATGACTGATATCTACCCGATTCACGCTCCTTACGATCCTGCCTATACTTCAGAAGATGTTTATTATCAGTGTGTGGATATGGTCTTGAAGAAAAAAGTCGCAGCTCCCCAGTAAGGGTGGGCTGACGATAGGGACTTTGTTTCATAAATAAGGCCGTGCTGAGCTGGGGCTCCTTAGCTTGGCACGATGCTCCCTTATCTCTAGGACTTTCCACTGACCTCAAGCGACCTGACTGATCAATCTGACACTCTCTATTTTGCGATAGAATTGTGGAGGTATGCGAACGATCAGACTGAAGGCTATAAAATCAGGCACACTGCCGACCGCGATCGGTCCCTCCAATTCAATGTCAACCGTGGCATAACTATTTTCCAACCAGCTTTTTACCGCATCCATACCCACGCCTCGACCAGAAATATCATTCACGCTGCTGCTTGTGGTAAATTCAGGTCTAAAAATCAATCGACCCAGCTCGAGTGCCGAAAGTGATTGAGAATGCTGAATGAAATTTTTGATCAATGCAATTTGAGTGATCATCTTGAGGGCAAGGCCTCGACCATCATCACGAACACGGATGCAAAGATAGGACTCTTTATCCACTTCAGCTTCAATACTTATACAGCCAGCTGGGGACTTACCATTGGCCACACGCTCTTCCATCTCTTCAATGCCATGGTCCAAAGCATTCCGTAAAAGATGGACAAAGGTTTTGCGCAAGAGCTCGACTCCGCGATGAGTCAGGTAAACATCAGGAGCAATCAACTGGACGGCTGGATTCTGCTTGCCCAAATCACGAGCAAGCGTCGAAATCGGTTCACAAAACTCCCGAAATGCATCCTCAGCCGACCGAAAGGCCCACAATGAAAACGTCCGCTTCATCTCAGATAGCTTCGCATCCATTACGGAATGATCGGGAAACTTCTGTAGAGTCTCTATCGAAGCAACCTGATTCTCCAGATCATCTACGGAAATTTCAACTCTGCTCGTCACAGAAGCAGAGCGATTGAGTCGCTTGGAATTGATTCTTTCATATTCATCGACAAGAATCTTGATCGCTTGCAGCTCACTAATTAGAGTATCTCTGTTCCACGATTGTCTATTTTTTTGCATTCCCACCAAAGTATCTTCGGCGGAATGAATCAAATCTGTAAGAGCCTTAAAACCAAGCGATCGACAAGAACCCTTCAGAGTATGCAGATTGATAAAAAGTATTCTGGTCAAATCTTGTTTGAAATTCTCATTAGACAAAAGCAGTCGCTGATTCTCTCGAAACAGCTCTAAAAATAAGCTCGCAAACTTGCCAAAGCTGTCCTGCGGTATATTGATCAACTCGCCAATATATTCGAGTTCTTTTTTGCGAAGATCGGCATCGTTTTGAATGCGACGAAGATCACTAACATCCTTACAGGTAACAAGAATCCGTTCGACTTTACCGCTTTTATTGATCATCGGACTCCAGTCAAACTCAAAAACCTGTTGGGACGTTCCTCGATCATAAACGATTTCATGGGGCAGACAGCTCTCATTGGCGGTAAAAGCTATTTCGTCTTCACCGATGCTTGACTCAAAGACCGAGCGAATTTGACCTTTCACATCCTCTGAGAGTCTAGCACCTTTGAGGAGCAGAGGAACCGCTGGTTTTTTAGCTAGATTCGGCAGGTTCATAAGTTCTTCCAAATGCTTTGAGTAATCTTTGTGAATCACATGATCGGCAGTCTCGACAGCAAAAATGCCTAATTTTATATGGGACATGATCGCTTTAATGTCTCGGGTTTTCTCCTCGACCTTGTCTTCCAATCCTTCATTCAACTCACGGATAGCTCGCGCTGCGTTCTCTTGGGCCAGACGCATCCTGTCGCCCAAAGCCAGAGAGATCAATACGGTTTCGACAGCTACTCCAAGGAAGGCTCCCCAAGTGGTAAAAATGTTAACGGGAATGAGGCCGGTAACGGCTAAAGGAGTAGCGATGTTCCCTAACAGGGTCACGAGCCACGCTAAGCTATAGAAATAAGCCGGTCGATAGCGCTGAAAACAAACAGAGATAGAAACGCCAAGCAAGCTCAGGCAGGTGAAGGCACTATTGACGTTGGAAATCTTTGCCGCGAGGTTATAATTAAAGAGACTGATAAAGATGACCAAAAGGCCGATAACTCCTCCTGAAAGAGTGAGACCTTGCCAAAAGATAGGGCGTTTTTTCATATCCAAAAAAAGGAAGGTAAAGACAGTGGCAAAAACAGGTAGGAAGCCTGATGCCATGATAAACCCTTGGTTTGACAACCAGGAACTGAGACTTTGAGGCGCAAAAATGACCCAGAGACCCTGATAGCCCATAAAGTTGCAAATGGAGGTCGAAATAAACAGGACGTAGATCCAGGTAATGAAGCTACGGAGCATAATGGCCAGAAAAATATTATAGAGAACCATGACAACGATAAATCCATAACTCATCCCCAGAAATCCGGTTTCAGCAAAGCGCTTTTCGTGAAATGCCTCGGGTTCCCAAAGTTTCAAAGGAAATTGCAAAACCCCCTCGGATTCGAGGCGAATAAAATAGCTTGATCTGCCAGATGGAACATCTATGACGAACACGGGAAGTCGATAGCGGACATCGCGAGAGCTGGCAGACAAGGTATCGCCCGAAGCTTTTTTCAAATAAGATTTTTGATCCGCGTCTGGCACATAGAGATCGATAGAATCAACTGTGGGATAGCCATATTCCAGGAAGAGGCGATAGGGCACTTGCAGTTTATTCTCCAAATCGAAGCGAACCCAAAAGGCCGAAGAACTAAATCCGATGACAGTTTTAGTGTTTCCCATAGTGGCAAATTGATCAACTGGAATGGCCCTGATATCTTCAACTGTTAATTTTTTGGAAGAATCCTCATGAATCAGCAGCGAGGACAGCATGTTCCTTTCCTTTTCAGGAGATTGAACAGGGATAGGATTTATTGTGCCATGAGCCGATGTTGCCAAGAGAATGAGTGGAATCAGAATAAATCCGAAAGTCTGCATGAAACATCCTCGATGCGAAAAAGAATCAAATCTCTATGCAGTCTTTCGGAATTATGAGCTTACCGAAGAGGGGCAAAATTTTCCTGCTCTTGGAAGCGAAACGTTCGGGGTGATTTTTGAGGGAGATAAATAATTTTAAGAATTAATTAGTTTCTGGCGCGCAAGCGCCAGAAACTATCCAGAGCGTAGCGATGGATCTCGTGGAATCAGGCACTTATCGGCGAGATCCTTCGTCGTTTCACTCCTCAGGATAGTCTCTGGCGCTTTAGGCGCCAGAGACTAGCTAAATTGGCAAAGGGCGGGATCATGGAATTGCGACGCTTTCTGGAGCTGAACGAAGCCATGGCTCTGCGTGAGCTTTTGGATCAGATTTTACGTGTCGATACTTCCTGGGATGATGAGCAAGCAAGACAGCAAGCTCTGCTAGGGTTCTTTGCAATCCTCGATTGGGCTGCCTTGCATCGTGGTCCTAAACTGCGTGAGTTGGCAGCACTTCGGCAGAGAATGCCAGCGGATCCTTCCTATCATCAATTCATGACTCTGGTCGTTCCCGTGGAAAGGCAGCACAGTCGGGCCATCGCCGATGGTGATTTTGCCGTTGCATCAGCCGATCGAGTCGAGCCTTTAGAAGCACAATTGATGCCATTGGTTTTGGTCCTGGATAACCTCCGCTCGGCTTTTAATTTAGGTTCGATCTGGCGCCTCGCCGAGTGCCTGGGTGTGAGTAAAATTTATCTGACAGGTTACACGGCAACCCCTGAGCAGGCCAAAGTTAGCCGTGCGGCTATGGGCACTGAACAGCTGGTCGCCTGGCAATGGCATGCCCATCGCGATGAGCTGCTGCAGACTTTGCGAACGGAAGGTTTTGCTCTTTTTGCTATGGAAACATCGGCATCGGCGCGCGATCTGGACCATTTTGAATTCCCCGAGCAAAAGACCGCTCTGCTGTTTGGCAATGAGCGCTATGGTTTTGAATCGGATCTGTTAAAGCTCTGCGATGCCGTCATTGAAATCCCTTGCTGGGGTCGAAAGAATTCCTTGAACGTCGCGGTGAGCGCTGGCATAGCCGTGCATGAAGTGAGGCGGCAGTGGCTGGCACGAGGCTTTCTTCGAGGAGCTTTGCGATGAGTGAGCGGATTCGAAAACTTGCTTCCTATGTGCGTCCAGACAGCGTTCTCTATGATCTTTGCTGTGATCATGGTTATATCGGTTTGTCTGCTTGGGATTCGCGGCCACTCCAAGGCTTGATCTTTGTGGATCAAAGCGCCAATGCGCTGCGAGCTCTCCATGCAGAACTCAATAGCCGAAAACTGACGAATGATCCCCGTATCAAAGTCCGCGTCTGTTCGGGTGAATCGATCGTCCTGCGTCAGCAGCCTTGCGATATCATCGTCGCTGGGGTCGGCAATCGGACGATAGTGACGATTCTGGATAAACTTTGTCCCAAAGGTTTGGGGCAGCATCGCTGGATACTATGTCCTGAAAAAAATTCCCGTGAACTGCGTTGTTATCTGCAAGACAAAGGCTACGGCCTCGTGGCAGAAGACGTCGTGATGGATGCGGGGCGTTTTCGGGAGATACTCGTCGTGGAAGCGAGAGGGGCCCCCATTCACATGATGGGCGAAGGCTTCGAACAAAGATCAGAGCCAATTTTTCAGAATTTTGTAGCTTCCCTTCGCACATGGCATGCAGGGATCGATAAAAAACGAGAAGAAGCCCTTGGCCCTCAAAGAGCTGTCAAGCTCGAGGCAACTCAGCCATCACATTCCCCAGCAGCGGCCTATTCCCGCGCTTAAGGGGCGGCTTCCGTGGTCTTCTCCTTGGCATCGAATGCTTCATAGACATGCGCATTCAAGCCGCCGATGTAAGACATCGAACTGGTAAACCCGACGATGACGATGATGAGAAGCAGCAGCGCAGTGCCGATTACGATCATGCCTCGCTTTCGGCTAGCCGCGCCGAAACTCTTCTCATAGCGTTCAATTAACTCAGCAGAAGTTTTGGATTCGGGTTGCATAGGCATCCCTCCCAAAAAAGTTGTTTGGTCCCATTTCTTTATCGGTGCGGGGGGTTCCCTGCCTGAAGGATGGTGATTTTGGCCTGAAATTACTGCGGGATAAGCCCGATCATTTCGCTGATGTGACTTATGCAAAAAAGTTCATCCATAATCGCGAGTCATGCTCATTAGGGAATAAATGCATTCAGCAGTGCCAAGGCTTAGTTCAAGCTTTGTAAGCGAGGCTTTGTTTAAATAGGCAGAGATCTTTATTTGAGCAGAAGGCGCATCATTCGTTCCTTGAATTTACTCCAAGGCATATAGCGAAGGGCGGGATCGAAAAATGTGCTATTGACCAGCACTGATTTCATATGGGAAAAGGTGTTGAAGGAGTGTTGGCCATGGTAGGCGCCGGAGCCACTGGCCCCTGTGCCGCCAAAGGGCAGATTTGGGTTGCCGAGATGCATCAAGGTTTCATTGATACATCCGCCGCCAAAGCTCAAAGAATTGATGATATCTTTCTGCTCGTCTTTGTTTTCTGAAAAAAAGTACAGGGCCAAAGGCTTTTCGAAGCTTTGCACAATGTTCTTCGCTTCCTCCAAGTCCCGGAATGGAATAATGGGCAGAACTGGGCCAAAAATCTCTTCCTTCATAACAGGATCGTTCAATTGAGCGCCGGTGATCAGGGTGGGTTCGATCAGGAGTTGCCGAGCATCCGTGCGACCACCCAAGATAACTTTACTCGGTTCAATCAGGCGCAAAAGACGTTCGAAGTGATGGGCGTTGATCACTTTGGGCAACTGACTATTGCTCATGGGGTCAATTCCAAAGCGAAGTCGGACTTCTTCCTTCAGCATTGTCACAAACGAATCATGAATCGACTCTTCGACCAAAATATAATCAGGCGCTACACAGGTCTGTCCTGCATTGAGAAATTTTCCAAACACAATGCGCCTCACAGCGACATCCATGCGAGCATGTTTGGATACAATACACGGACTTTTGCCGCCCAATTCCAGGGTGCAGGGCGTGAGATGCTTAGCCGCTGCGGCTGCAACGATTTTGCCGATAGCCGTACTACCGGTAAAAAAGATGTGATCCCAGCGCTGATTTAATAGTTCTTTGCTGATTTCAACGCCACCATTCAGTGCATGAATAAAATCAGCATCAAAATTATCATTGATGATCTTGGCCAAAATGATAGCGGTATGCGGCGCCATCTCCGAAGGTTTAAGAATCGCAACATTGCCGGCTGCAATCGCACCCACCAGGGGGGCGATGCTCAGATTAAAAGGGTAGTTCCAGGGAGCAATAATCAGTGCTCGTCCCAGGGGCTCGGGTACAATGCGACAGCGTGCTGGCCATAGCAAAAGCGGAGAGCTCACGCGGCGTGGTTTCATCCATCGCTTGAGATGGCGAAGCGCATCAGAAATCTCTGCATACACAAAACCAACTTCGGCTAGATAGGCTTCCGTCTCATGCTTGCGAAGGTCTAGGCCCAACGCCTCGATGATTGATTTTTCATGCTCTTGAATCAAACCCATCAGTTTTTTAAGCTGTTGCACGCGAAATTTATAAGATCGGGTAGCACCTTTGCGAAAAAACGCATCCTGCCGATTCAAGAGTTCACTTAAGGGAATCGTTGGCAGGGGCATCGCCAGAGGTCCAGGGTTTCCTGAAGCTGAGGGGGAGGCCTGGCGTTCCGAATTATCA
>JBGSRE010000589.1:0-1760 GCA_041737755.1 Oligoflexus sp. | reverse complement strand
TAGCCGAGGCAGGTAGCAAGGTTCACGTGGAAGTTGTGCTCGGTTAAAGACCAAGAGAAAAACTTGATGAATGAAAAAAAATCCATCTGGCAGAAACTGTTCGCTGAGAGCATGGCGCCGGGCGTGCAGTCCTGCTCCTTGACACTTGGTCAGGATCGCTTTGATTTCTATCGATTGAGCGCGGGCCCTTTTTCGGTTGTTATTTGCAACTATGGCGCTCGTCTTCTGTCTTTTGTCGGACCTGATGCAGTGGATATCGTGCTTGCAGCCCCTGACCTAAAAGCTCTGTTCCACGATACCGAATACATGGGTGCGACAGTTGGCCGAGTTTGCAACCGCATCCGGCGAGGTGAGTTGAACAGTCCCGAAGGTGGCCGGATCCAGCTCTCGACCAATGAGGGTGAGAATCAATTGCATGGTGGCTTTCGAGGTTTTGATAAGCAGTTCTGGAAGGCGAGCGATCAAGGCATAGGGCCGGCAGGTGCTCGTCTCGTGCTTCAGTATCTTTCTCTAGCCGGTGAGGAAGGTTTCCCTGGAACTGTATTGATCGCAGCCAATTACTGCCTTAACGAGCGAGGCGAGTTAGCTCTTGAGTACCAAAGTCAGAGCCTTGATTGCCTTACCCCGATCAATGTGACTCAACACGTCTACTGGAATCTAGGCGGGAGTGATGCCGGATCGATCGAATCGACTCATCGCTTTCAAAGTCCCTGTGATCGCTTGCTGGAAATGGATGCAGCGGCTTTACCTACAGGCAAGATAAGCAGCTTGGATCAGCATAGGCTGGATTTCAGAATGGGCAAGGAGCTGGGACGGATCGGCTCCGAAGCCTCTTGGCCGGGCATTAATGACTATCTGATACGGGAGCGCTCCCGTCATCCTGAGCAAGTGACGGAAATAGCCAGAATCGAGCATAAAGCTTCGCCTCGCTGTTTGCGGATTAGTACCGACCAGCCTGGCTTTCAAATGTATACAGGAACTTATCTAGCAAAGCCGTTCGTCCCTTTCCAGGGATTGTGTGTGGAAACGTCGGGATATATCGATGCTCCGCATCATGCACATTTCCCAACGATTTGGACGCCGGCTGGAACATACTTGCGACAAACGACCGTTTTTAAGTTGGAATCATAGAATTGAGAAGTTTTGAATGCCGTGCTAGGCCATAGCTTACTTAAGTTATTCCTGAGTCGAAAACAGAAGCTGTAGGCCTTGTGGGGCATATGCTGCGAGAAATGCCAGCGTTTCAGGCCATAGCTACAGGCCCTTTGAATCCGTTTGAAGATTGAATAAGAGGCGACAAACAAAGTTGAAAGATTCCTTCGAGAGGACTAAACAGATAGGGAAACCATTCAAGCAACTCAGGCAAGAAAGCTTGGATATTAACCGGGAGATCGTATGAAATTGGGCAGCACATTAAAAATTTTGCTAGGGACCGCCCTCAGCCTTGTCTTGATCGGTGACGCGTTTTCTGCGCCAAAAAAACCTATTAGGATTGATGGCTTTCCTGACTACGACACGCACTTCAAGTCGGTGATACCGGATTTTATGAAAGCCAATGCTGATCTGGACGTAACGTATCTGATCAACAATCATGACGATCATCATAAAAAACTGACGAACAATCTCGCCACAGGGTCGGGAGCTGGAAGCCCTGTAATATCAGATTCTCTATTCTTTCGAGCTGCAAGCTCGGCTATGGCTCGTGCTTCGTCACTGTTTAAAAGATTGGAATGAGAAACATAGGCAATGAAATTTAGGGC
>JBGSRE010000112.1:0-2803 GCA_041737755.1 Oligoflexus sp. | reverse complement strand
GACAGCCACGGGTACGGGCATTCTTTTGAATAACGAGATGGACGATTTTTCCAGTAAACCTGGATCACCGAATATGTATGGTCTGCTGCAAAGTACTCGCAATGCAATTGGCCCTAAGAAACGCCCCCTGTCTTCGATGACACCAACCATCGTTCTTGAAAACAATCAGCCGATCCTAGCGCTGGGTTCCCCGGGTGGCCCAACCATTATCAATTCTGTTTTTCAGGTTACCTTGAATACTTTAGAATTTGGAATGGATATTCAGGCTGCCATCGATGCTCCTAAGCTTCATCATCAGTGGATGCCGGATCGAATTCGAGCAGAGCCCTTTGGCATCAACCCTGACACGAAACGTTTGATGGAAGCAATGGGTCACACTTTTGCTGACAAACCCTTCTTTTTTGGTGATGTTCAGGCGGTTCGCTTCGACCAAAAGCGTCAGCAGTGGTCGGGAGGTTCTGACTCCAGACATGGTGGGGCCGTCGTCGCAGAATAGCCAGATTCTGCAGCGCAAGCGCCAGAATCTGTCCAGAGCGTTGCGATGGATCTCGGTGCACTATCCATCGCTATGTTTCAAGCGGCTTTTTTGCCTTCAATCATATCTTTCAGCCAGACGACCAGGTGATTCAGACTTTTCACCTGGCTACTGACGCCGTCCGAAGCCTGCGCCACCTGCACGGCAGCCAGAGCATTTTCCTGGGTAGACTTATCAATTTGATTCATAGCTTGGCTTATCATTGTAAGTCTTCCGGCCTGCTCGCGGCAAGCGCCACTGATTTCATTATTGAGATGGGAAATTTCTTTGACGGCATGAACCACGGACTGTAGGATTTCCACATTGGAATGGGCGACACTCACTCCCACTTGGACCTTGCTGCCACTGTCACGGATCATTCGGTTGATATCCTTCGCTGAAGTCGCACTTCGCTGGGCTAGCGTCCGCACAGCCTCGGCAACGACCGCAAATCCCCTGCCCTGATCCCCAGCCCGGGCCGCTTCCACCGCAGCATTCAACGCCAAGAGGTTGGTCTGAAAGGCAATGTCTTCGATCACCTTAATCACGGCTTCGATCTGTTTCGAACTGCTGGTGATATCTTGCATGGAATTCATCAGCCGATTCATCTCGCTCTCGCCCTTTACAAATGCATCATGGCACGATTTTGATAGGACTGCCGCGCGGCCTGCATGTTCGGCATTGGTCTTCTCAATCGAAGAGAGTTCTTCCAGTGAAGCGGCGGTTTCTTGCAAAGAACTCGCCACGTCTTGTGAAGTCGAAGAGAGTGATTCACTGGCCGTCAAAACTTCTGTGCCGATCAATTCGAGTTGTATACAAGATTCCTGCATTTTTCCGGTAAAAAGCACCATGTCCCGACTCATTTGCCGGCCCATGTAGATCGAAATAAAGATGGTGAGGAGCAATACGCCAATGCCTAAGCAAAGAGCTTGCAAACGATTGCTAGAAATACTGTCGATACGTTTGCCAAGAAGATTATCCAATTCATCGACCGAGAGATAAAAGAGCGCAAAGTTTGAAGCTATGACGGCATCTAGATCCTTACGAAATTGCGTGACGCTGATTTTTTCCTTTTCACCCTGCTGGATGGCTTTCAAAAATTCTAAAAGGCGATTCATATCCTCGGTATGCCGTGCCAAAGCTGGATTCAATTTTTCTGTGAGACTGCGACTCTCGCCGTAGAAATTGGGATCTTCATTGAAGGCTGTCTGAGCGCTGGCATTGATTCGATCCAGATCCGAATAACGCAGGCGATCCGAGAAAACGGCTACCTGAATGCGATCATCCAGGCTCCACTGCTCTGCCTTCAGCAAAGGCTCGACAAAAGTCGCCATCTCCTGCAAATGATCTTGGGTCTGAGGCAGGGCCAAAAGTGTGACATCCATCAGATAATAGCTATCCAAATCGGGATCCAAAATCAAATTGGAAGTGTCTCCCGCATGGGCTATCATGCCGCGAATGTCGGCAATCAGTCCGGTAAATGCAGCATCTGCAACAGAGTTCGGAGAACTGCTCCATGTTTCAACGAGTGTGGCCCATTTCTTTTGCAGGTTAAGACTGGTAAGTCCTTGTCTCTTACGTTTGCCAAGTCCTTCATCAGTAAACTGCAAATCTTCACCAAGCCGAGCTTCGGTGGTGGTAAGCTCATTCAACGAGCGATCCATGAGGGTTTTCACTTCAGCAATGGCATCCGAGGAATTGCTACCATCCATCTTGGATCTGGTGTGGTTGATGCGTGCTTGAATGACAATTTGTAGAACATTTTCCAGACTCTTTTGAAACTGATTACCCTTTTTTTCCATACTGGCGAAGTCAATGGACTCACTTTTGGTGGCATAGACCTGCTGTAATAACACCGCCGCTGGTACAACTGATAGAGCGCTGAGGAGCAGAAGCTTGTAAGTGAGCGATATACGGCTCATCCGAGCGACCCCTTCATGAAACAAACATTCACTTCGATTTTTCTATTTCGATTTTCGTATCGACAGTTTCACTGAAAACTTTTGATTAGCAAGCTTTGCCCTGTCCTATACCTCATTTTATGCTTATGAATTTTTGGCAGTTTTACTTGTGATTTGGTCTTTTATAAATTTGAAAATCAAAGCATTGAGCTGCCCTGGGAATAGCCTCTACCATGCCGCTTATGGCTCAAGGTCTCAATGATGTTTACTTTAACAGGCCAGACCGTAATTCTCCAGCCATAGCCCGTCCCGAGCCGGCGAGGAATAGGACGGGTTTGGCTGGAGATATAAGGGCTGCCGCTATCTCCCAGATCGGAGATTATCCCTT
>JBGSRE010000533.1:0-2397 GCA_041737755.1 Oligoflexus sp. | reverse complement strand
GTGGTGCAAAAACCGATCTACAGACTTCATTTAAAGGCCTTTCGACCGCAGCAGAGACTGTTATCCGCACTTCAAAGGATTACACGGATGCTAAGAAGACTGTGGATGATCTCGGCAAGACGATTGGTGAGACGGCTATACCCTATATCAATATACTCAAACTTGGCTGGATTTTTTAAGGCATAAGAAGGAGAAATTATGATGAAAATATGGAAGATACTCATAGCAAGCTGCGCGTTCTTAGCCATGCAAGCAGGCTGTGAAAGCCAGATTGACGATCTCAAATCAGAGTCATTGCAAAGCTCGGTGCCCACGACAGAAAGCGGAGGTGTAGTGACCGCCACTGTTGATCCCAACAAATCGGCAACTATCCTGGCCAGCTCAACCGGTGAATTGGCCGATAGTTCTATTACCATGGCTGCAGGAACCCTAGCTATTTCCACAGCCACCGTGCAGGTGGCTATGGGCCCTGCAACCGATTCTTCCGCAAACGTTGCCTCAGCTCTCGGCTTTGCGACAACAGCGATTGGCGGCGGAACCTCGCCTATCTTTGTCGGCGGTGTGGGACAGAATATAGCGACGAACAATCCGTTGACTATTTCGTTCCCATTGCCCGTCACCGCTGGCGATTTAACGCTTAAAGAAAGCACCGGATCACTGGCACTGCTTTATGTCATCTATACTACAGCAGGGTATAAAGTAGGCATTAAGCCACTTACATCAAGCGACTTTAGCGGCATCTTCATTAAGACTGAAGTAGCGGGTCTTGGCTTCTATCGAATCGTCTATTTGCCGACTGCCATCGCTGCTAAAGAAGTGGCTGCGACCTTTACTCCAGGACTGTCGTCGACGAAATAAATCTTAGCTGGGAGAGGGCTTAGCTCTCTTCCTAAGAGCACCCCTGCGCCTTAATTCTTCGCATAGATGACTTCCTTCCCCTGCCGATGAGGTGAGCGAAGCCTTGCAAGGTCTTATGCAATCAGGTCCGAAGCATTGGCTTCATTTGCCAGGGTTTCTGCATCAACGGGAGCCCAACCTGGTTTTTTAAAAAGGTAGCAGACTTTATCAGTCAAACGACTTGCGGACCGTATATCATTGTATAGATTGACAAATTCTTGAGCATTAATCCAGATTAAGTTATGGCTATCGAGTTGTTTAACTAATCCATAATCGACCTTTTCTTGCTCTTCAGCAAAAGTGCCAAACAGTCGATCCCAGATAATCGTCACGCCCCCATAATTCTTATCCAAATACTCTTCATTGCGGCCGTGGTGGACACGATGATGTGAGGGGGTGCTCAAGATATACTCGAGCCAACCTAGTTTACCGACGGCTTCAGTGTGGAGGAGAACCTGGTAGAGACGAACCGCAAGATAGGCCGTCATGCTAACTTCTGCACTGAATCCAGTCAAAGGCAGAATTATCCAAAAAGGCCAGCGAAACAGGCCTTCAAACCAACTTAAACGAATGGATGTTGAGAAGTTATAATGCTGCGAACTATGGTGCACATTATGAATCGCCCAAAATAAACGGAGCTCATGACCAGCGCGGTGATAGCAGTAAAACGCCAAGTCCGAGAGGAGTATAGCCAGCGGCCAGGCCCACCAGGAACTCATATCGACGCGAAGGCTGGTCCAGTTACTATGAATATAAACAAAGGCTTGGTACATGATCACGGTCCAAAGCAACTTCGTCACCAGACGATCGATCATGCCTATTGAGAAATTGACCAGGATATCCTTGAATGGATATCGCCAGTCTTTTGCTCGCCAATCTGCATAGTTACGAATCACCATTTCGCCGAAAATAAAGGAGGGAACAAAGAGCCAAGAAAAGGTGTTGATGTCCATCGAGATATCCTCAATCCTAGTGGGAGCTCGCTGCTCTGTTGAACCCTTGGGTTTTGTTGAAAGGCTTGGCAGCAATAACTTTCAGCCAAGACTACAGGCTACAGGATCTATGCCAGGTTCAGCTTTATGTAAAGCACAATACCGGTAATTCAAGCAAATCCCGTGAATCACTAGAAGGGGAATTAGTTCAACTTATACCTGCAGGCTATTGACTCAAGCGCATCTTCTGTAAATATTTTGCGGGCAAGACTTAAATTACGACGATGTCGGAGGCTTTGACAATTTTGGCCAAGGGTCAAAATTCTGGAGTTAATGCTCAGATTGAATTTGAATCGATATTTTTAACGGGTTGCTAGCATCTTGAGAGCTGCAATGGTCAGAATGAAAGCTAAGATTTTCCTCAGAGTTGAGCTGCCGAACTTACGACTGCCAAAACTTGAACCGATCTACCCTCCTACAACCGATACCACGGTTTGGAGCAATTGCACGGGGGACAGCAAAGTCGGTCTTTGGAAAGTCAAAGGCAGCAACCACGTGCCTACTTTCT
>JBGSRE010000516.1:0-1682 GCA_041737755.1 Oligoflexus sp. | reverse complement strand
GCCTAATTTTGCCTAAAAGCATGGGAATGATTTGGCTCTTGGTCTTATCGGTACTGACTCGGAGGAGAATCAATGAACGATAGTCGACCAAGGACTTATTCGGAGCAAGGCCACTGCAGTAGTTACCATTGATCAGATAGTAGACTTCATGAACAGAGGACGGAAAATTCATGAGTCCGACGCAGGGGTAAATGGCTTCAATCTGAGAGAGAGCAACGGTCTGGTGCCCATCACTCAGAGCAAAATTATCTTCCTCTTCGAAAAAACCAAAGCCACTGACGCTGCCAGTGGCACGGGGCCTGGGCAAAATATCTCGGGTAAGCTCGTCAAAAGGAAGATCGAGCAACGCTTTAAGACTGGCCAAACCAAGTGGCTCGATTGCCGCGAGCGCATCTGACCGGCCCTGCAAATGGAGAAGCAACCAGGTTCGCAAAAAAATACAGGACGATCCGTGTTCAGGATGTCGCGACTGAAGCAGCTCCAGATTGGCAAGAATCGTTTTGGCAAAATGAGCCATGAGCGGTTACCTAGTATGGTCCACGGGACCTTTTTGATTAATAAAATCAATGGCTTCAGCCACCAATTGCAAAAGTTCGGCCTTGCCTTGACCACTGTCAACCGCCTGAGCAATCCTCAGCAATTGAATCTGCACATCTTGTAAGATGGTTTCCTTCATTGGCCGTCTCCCTTGATTTGCGGTAGCTAGCTTCAGCGTCTTTTCACAAATACATAATTTTTCTGCGAGGCTGCATGCCGATACATATGGATCGCAACACCAGTCGGACGGATTTTATAAGTAAACGTGTAGTTGAAAGCCACATCCATCGTGCCCGTTTGCACACCTTGGCGAAAGCGTCCCAAAAACAAGCGATTGTTGGTGCAGGGAGCGACTTCGACAAAGAAGTTGCGACCCACAGCTTGCTGCAATGATATGCCTGCCAGTTCCTGCTCCCAGCGATTATAGAGGCGAATTTTCCCTGAATCATCGACTTCCACGATCCCAAAATCACACTGATCGGCAGTCGCTTGATCTAGATTGCCCAGACGCTTGACAACGTCAGCGGGCACAAATCCCAGATCTCCGCCAACGCCTTGGCCATTATCTACTCGTTGCTGTATGGATTTGGCTAAATCGACGACGCCTCGAATTGTTTGACTGGGAAAGTTTTGCTGCAGATATTCCATCTCTTGATAGAAGTTGGCCAGTTGTTCTTCCAGGCTAGCGATATCGGAATCGCCGGCGTTGTTAGAATTCGCCTGAGAATCCGACGATCCAGCCGGTGCATCAAGAGGTTGGTTCATCATAGAACGAAGCTTTTGGAGTGTTTGGCTCATGATGGAGTCCTTTAGAAAGATTAATACTGGCTGTTTCGGTTACCTATGTTTTGACTTGAGGGGGAAATTACCGACTTACAGTTATGAAAGTTTTCACCGATAGGAGAACAGCAGCTCAGGAGGCTAGCTATGGGTTACCGAAAAAAGACTTTTCAGTTCAGCAATTTCAAATGGATGCCAGTCTATAAGCTCGTCTGGCTGGTCGTTTTCTGTTGCCATTCCTGGCTAGCATTGGCTGAAACCCAGCCTAAGCCGAGTGACGACAACAATTTTGTCAATCGAGAGTTGGCGCGGGTGCGAAACCTCACTGGACAAATAGAAAGGGCCGGTACGGGACAAATCACCCC
>JBGSRE010000509.1:0-4573 GCA_041737755.1 Oligoflexus sp. | reverse complement strand
ACCTACAAACGGCAGTCTGTCCCCACTCCATTATAGCACGATTTTCCTGCCCAATCGCCTTACCCTTCCAGAGAAAAGGCGAGCCCGAGACTAGGGAAGGGTTTCATGCCACTCGGAGATAAATTTTTCGGCCCCCTGACGAATCGCATCCAGACGCTTCCCCTGGATCCTTTCAATCACATCCACCAGGTAGTGGGCCGCGACAATCCTGGGAATGAATACATAGGACGCCCCTTGCTTATACATCAAGCGAGCCGCCTCAATCGTTTCCGCCGTGACGATATGCAGAGCCTGGGGAGCTAGATCCTGCAGGGTTCGGAGCAACTTCAAATTGCTGGTGCCTTTGAACAAATGGTCCGGTACCGTCGAAATAATAATGGCAGCTTTATCCAGATGCAGATGGCGCAAGGTTTCACTGTGAGCGACGTCCCCATAAACAGCCTGGACGCCTCTTGCATGCAGTTTAGTTAAGGTTTCAGGATTATAATCCACGACCAGCACATCATCCAAATAAGCTTTGCTATGACGCCGCGTGAGCTCCTCTAGAAATGAGCTGGCTTCTCGATAAAATCCTAGCAAAATAATGCGTGGTGCATGCTGATCCGAGCCTACCGGTTCGCCCAACTGCACCTTGTCTTTGATGCCAATTTTAGCCAACAGTGGGCTGAATATTTGATAGATTTGATGGACCCTGGGCATCAGCATGGACGAGATGAGAAAACTCGCCACCAAAGCCAGAATGCAGGCCGAGAGAAAATCTTTGGAGACATGCCCAAGACTCACGCCAATAGTGGCCAGGATCAGAGAAAATTCAGAGAGCTGACCGAGATTGATGGCTGGCACCAAACTGCCGCGATGACCATAGCCGAGCCAAAGCAAAACGGGAGAGACGGTTAGCAAACGACTGAAGACCACGAACACGGACAGGCAGGCAGCGAGGGTCATCATTTCAGCATTCGGACTCGGAATTTGCATGCCCAACGCGACAAAAAACAAGGTGATGAAAAAATCTCGAAGACTGGTTATTTTTGCAGCGATATCTGTATGGTAAGGAAAGGATGCAATACTGATACCAGCTACCAACGCACCCATTTCGCGAGAGAGTTGCATGAATCCAGCCATTCCAGCTATTCCGAAGCACCAGCCCATCGCCGTGACGAGTACCAGCTCCGGCTGCTTGCCGATCTTCTGAAAAATATAGGGCAGGATATAGCGCGCCATCAGCCAGCTCATCGATATCAAAAACACGGCTTTTGCTAACGATAAAAATATGGTTCCGACACCTAATTGATCGAGATTGGGCTGCAAGGCCAGAAAACTAATGGCCCACAGATCCTGCAAAACCAGGATACCGAGCGTGATCCGTGATGTCATCAAATCCAATTCCATGCGGTCGCTGAGAATCTTCACCACTACAAGTGTCGAAGACAAAGAAGCCATGATTGCCAAATAAGTCAGGGTATAGTCACCGACTTTATTGGAATAGCCCAAGAGATAAAACAGGGTGAGTGCCAGGGCCGCGCAGCCTAGAAACTGAGTGATGCCATTGATCATCACCGCTCGACCAGCTCGCATGAGCTTGCGCAAGTCAATTTCCAAACCCAAAATAAACATCAAGAGGACAAGGCCGATTTCGGACAGTGTGGCAATACTTGCTGGATCACGCACCAAACCCAGACCTAGGCTTGGACCCAGGATCAAGCCCGCTGCAAGATAGGCCAGCACCAGCGGCAAGCGCAAGAGGTAAGCCGGCAATCCGAGCGCCGTTGCTCCTAGAATCGACAGCGCAACATCTTTCATCAGCGAGTGATTATCCATGGAGTTCAAAGCCTTTTATGCAAAACGTTGTATGCCTGCCAGCGCACGTTGATGTTGTCCTGTAAATCATAGTAGAAAATTGCAAAATCGCCGATATGATAATTACCACCGAGATTGAGATCGATGTATTGATCGATGTTATCGACGCGCACAATACCCTGATCGCAGCGAGCAGAAACTTTGATAGCTGGCGCGTTCTTATATCGAACACCGCGATGAAGTTCGGCCGGGGTCATGACTTCATCTTCCTTCCAAGAAACGGGATTCACACAAACAAAAGGCCCACGGGCTGGATGAAAAGCACCCTTATCATGCCAAACTGCGCCCTTAATAAATTCTGCTGAATCGGTGCTTTTTTCAAAGGTGGAATAGCTAATGAGGCAATTCACTTCGCTCGCCTCCTGGCAGATCCGGACTCCAGGAAGGGTTTGAGGCAAAGTGTCTTTGGCGATGGGAAATCCGATCAAGTAGGCAGCGATCATTCGGTCCAGAAGAGGCTTGCCCAGAATACGATCACGGAGCAGGCGCAATCCATGCTCGGCACCCTGACTGTGCCCGGCTATAAAAAACGGACGGCCATGATTCTCGAATTCAATAAAATGGTCGAAAGCTCTTAAAACATCGGAATAGGCGAGATTTCTTGCTGGATAACCGCCTTCGGTTCGCCAGTATGCAGCCAGGGTCGCCTGACGGTAATGCGGAGCAAAGATAAGACCTGTATTTGCAAAAACCGAAGCCTGAACATCCCGAGTCCAACGAAATCGCCGGGTGGAATCCTGGTCCCCTAGAACTTCATTCCAATCAAACGCACTTCTTAAACTGGTGGGATGGAGCCAAAACACTTGCGGAACATCGACCTTCCGAAAATTGCCATCTTTAACGGGATGCATGGCCCAATATTTGAGATCCGCATAGTCCGGTTCTGCTGGAGCCTTTTGCGGATCAAATTTATGCAGAGGCGTTATCATTATGGTTAAAACAACAAAGCGAAAGACAAACAGCAGAAGACAGACAGGAACAAGGAGGCTCGGGAAAATCAGTTTTCGCCAATTCAAGTTCAGCCTCTTGGTATTCGGTTCAGCCTCCTATTCTACGACATTTCAAAGGCAAAGCAAAAGGCTCACTTAAAACACAGGTCTTTTGAAACGGCTCGCTGCCGTCAGCCGCATACCTTGGCTCAAGGCCTGACTCTCCCGCCCCTGCTGCAAGACCATCCAAAGCAGCAGGATGACAAGACAGACCTTTGATCCTGACATATTGACCGAATAAGACCTTCAAAATCAAGCCCGCTCTAGATACTTTGACCGGGACTTCGACTTTCCTGGACATAAAGCCAAGAAAAGCTCAAGTTGCCAAAAAACTTATTTACAGAATCAGGCCGTTACCGTATTTTCTTTCTTCCAAGGCGCATTAGCCAAGCGGCTAGGCAGCTGATTGCAAATCAGTTCAGATCGGTTCGACTCCGGTATGCGCCTCCAAACAAAAAAATAAAAAGTGATCGAAAGATCGCTTTTTTTTTGCTTTTTTGGTTGGCTTCGATTTTTACAGCCCAGCGCCAGGCCACTACTTTTCAAAATCAACGCTGCAGCAATGGGTGATAAATGGTCGGCAGAATTTCATTACAATTCCCGCTCTTGATTTGAGTCGAGCAGATCTGGCCCAAGAAAATCTGACTCCAAAAGCAAGCATGCCTTGGTAAGTGATCGCGAGTATTGCTCGCCAAGGCAAAATAGCGGCCACAATAGCCTGGTTCTGGGTCTATATCAGGATAAATAAGCAAAACTCGTAATAAAGTTTGGCGCAATTCGTGCAACGGAATCGGTGAATTGAAAATATGTCTCGTTAAGGAGCGACTGCATGAATCGAAATCAAGTTGAAGCTGTAGGGATTAAGTGGGTTGCCGGTGGAAAGTAATCAACGTCAATGTTCCTGAAAAATGGGCCAAGCTAAGTGACGACGACCTCGAGTTGATTGCCAGAAAAAAAGACCGGTTGTTGGGCAAACTGCAGGCTTATTATAGACCAAAAAAAGGAGTTGCCGAAAAGGAAATCGACAGCCTCATTTCGGGTATCAACACGAGCTTCGATAAATTTTTTTAAACACTGATTAAGGAGGAGACCAAGATGTCTCTATCGATGATAGTCATGATCGTTCTGGTACTAATATTGCTCGGCGCTTTGCCTGCGTGGCCCCATAGCCGAAGCTGGGGATACGCTCCAAGTGGCATTCTCGGGACAATATTGGTCATTCTGATAATCCTTATGTTATTAGGCCGGATCTGAGATTTTTTTGGAGGATTCCTGGCTTATAGAAATGCACGAGAAAGAAAGCAAGGTGCATGAATTCAACTACTGCCTCCTGATTTTTACGGCGAATTGCTGTCGCTACCCTGCGGCCACAGCGGTAGCACTGCTCTCACTTGCGAATTGGCGAGCCTACTGAAAATTCTCGGCTTGTTAATTGCAAACAACGTTATGGAACTCTCCAAAATCCCTAATATAGGATTTTGGCCAAATCCAATTTGTATTAGGGAATACTCATGACAAGTCAAGTGTTCTTCCAAATCAAGTCCCCGCCCACATTTGGCTATTTAGTACAACAAAAGCATGCAGCTGAATGGTTGACAACTGCGCTGCGCAGAACCAGTCAGGAGCGAAGTGATCCCATCGACTGGGTAGAGCGATCGACACTTCTCTATCATGCATTAGCGGCTTCCGCACAGATTGACACTCGGCGCAGCTGTCTTGAAGACTAC
>JBGSRE010001024.1:0-4815 GCA_041737755.1 Oligoflexus sp. | reverse complement strand
GAAGACAGGCCATCATAACCAAAGCCGGAGGAAAATTCATTGATATCCCGAGCCCGAATGCAAAAGCCAAAATACCAGTTGGTCACAGAATGGGTGCAATCCCTGATTCTCTCTCTAGACTTGAACTTAGATGCTACCCGTTAGCAATTGCTTCAAGTAGAAATAAGTTCGCCTTACATCATTGAGGCTGTTTCTTAACTGAACTTCTCTTGGATAGCGGCGTTGCAGTTCACGCTTGGTAGCATCCAATTGTAAGACAAAATCTTCAATCACCAGCAGTTGCTCCCCAATTTCGCTTTCGCTAGCTTGGTTTTCGATAAGGGTGAGCAGATTGAGTGCTTCAAGATTGATGATGCGAGACAAGCGCTCAGCCTTGTCGAGCTCGGCAGCTGAGGCCTTGCTGGAAAGGATTTGAACTTTCTCTAGGACCAGACGGGCCCGATAAGCGAGTGCACCGGCGGCATCAATTCGCTCCGCATCATCAGCGTAAACGGCAGCGCTGGGCTGAGTTGCGGCAAGAATTGGCAGAGCGGGGCCGAGTAAAGATGCTGCGATCAAAATCTGTTGGATGTATTTCATAGTGCATTCCTCCCTAGTAGGCTTGTGTCTCTTACAAGGCCTATCTTACACCAGCCTTAGGGGGGAGCAAGGTTCAAAGAACGAAGTGTTCTGTGAGCCTTTGGCCCCTAGTCATTTCAATGAGATAACACGGAACATTCCAGCTCTGAAGCCTTAGAGAGTGGGATTTAGGCCATGAGTTCGTGCCCAAAATGACGCAAGAGCTTCCTCAACTTCTTTGGGTCCGTAGCTGTAGTAGGCGGAATGGGATCCCGCAGCAAAAATATGAATACTGAGGTTCTTGTGAGCAGGCATGAGGGAAGCGAGTGCGATCTGCTTGGGATTTTTGAATTCCTGACGGCTAAGCCAAAGTTCGGTGGGAATATCCGTTGGAACACTGGGATCTTTGAAACAGCTTGAAAAATTAGTATCGGTCCGCAACCGAGCAAAGTAAGGGATGATCTTGGTAAAGATCAACGTGCAGATGTTCTGCTCGGGGAGATTGGAACAGATGCGATCCGATATATTGTCAAGGGAGGACAGGGGGGATTCGTAGATGATGCCCTGGACCTCTAGAAAGGCTTCCGGGCGGGTCAGGACCGCTTGGCTTATGGTCATGGTCCCCATCGATGTACCAGTCAGAAGAATCGGTTTGTCGGGCCAGGTTTGATGCATGAAATCCAAAGCCGCAAACAGATCGTACTTCTCTCGACAGCCCCAGGATGAACCTTGGATGTGGCGATCCGAACCCCCATGATTCTGCAGTTCAAGCATCATCAGCTTGAAATCCTGACGTTCGGCAACACCAGTGAATCGCATTCCATTTAAGTAGTTGTCGGTGATTCCGTGCACATGTAGCCAAAGCGCGGATCGATCGGGGCTATCTGGAATAACCAATCGAACCCTGAGGCCTTCTTCTGTCGTCAGCATCTCTGTTCGCTTGGGCGCCTGGATCGATTCCTCGCAGCTGGGAATCTTTAAGGAGGAGCGGGAGATTTCTATCGGCGTGCGGTGATCGAGAAATACTTCGCTCTTATACCATTCAGAGCAGACCGGTTCTTTCGGGCGATTGTAATCCGAATAAGTCCGACCACCATAGACCAGGGCACCGCTCAGATAGAAAAGCATGAGTCCAAGACTGAGGCTGGAAAAGAGGCTCAGGATCACGAGGCGATTTGGAGTCCGAAACAGTTTGTGCATACGCTTCCCTTATCGCCATCCATGGCTTATCCTTCTTATCTTAGCCTATTGCCTGAGAAAGGGGCTACGCCGCGTGACAATATTTTGCATAAATATACGGACCTTTTGGCTCAGGCTTTTGGTCTTTTCAGTTGGCTTATAAAAGGATAGAGCAGTTGTTTCATAAAACTGTTTGAAATCCTCTCCTTATAAAGTCCATAGGTGTCAGGCCACACTCTCGGACAATAGAAAGTTCCAAAGAACACATCGATAAATGAGAACGTGACGGCAAAATTTTTATCCAGTGCTCTCGGATCACTACTATGATGCCAGTGATGAACGATAGGTGTGGTTAGGATATAGCGTAGGGGTCCAAAATGAAAACGCACGTTGCTATGCACAAACAACGCTAATACTGCCACTATCGGTAAATAGATCTGGACCGCGGCTTCCGAAAATCCCAAACAAACAATCGGTACATAACTGAATGCCCGAGTGATGATCACATCGACGATATGCAGGCGCGAGCTAGCCAGCCAATCCATTTTCGTCGTCGAATGATGAATTTTATGGAACTGCCACCAGCGGGGACGCATGTGCATGCTTCGGTGAATCCAATACTGAGCAAAATCAGCGATAAAGAGAATAGCCATAACTTGTAGCCAGATCGGCATTTGTTGAGTCAAATTCGGCACGCGATCCTGGAAGATGTGATGATGAATCAGATTGCCAGGCCACATAATCAGGACAAAAATCCCGCCCATAAGCAGATGATTGAGCGCATAGTGGCTTAAATCGGTAGCCAGACCCTCTCTTAAAAGGCGCTGACGCCTCAGATAGAAAATTCGTTCCAAAGGTACGAAGAGCAAAGACATAAATAGCAGATCCAGAACGATAAGATCCAGACTCAAATAAATGGCTTGCTGTTGGATCGGCACCTGGACCTCAACCGCCGATCCACCCAGCACCGTGGCAGCTGCCGCGACCAAAATTGCCGCGAGAGCGAGACCTTTTTTTCGACCCAGCAGCAGTGCCGTGCATCCCATACCAAAGCTCAAGTAAAGACTGGCGAGCAGTAGCAGGCGAAGTTGCTCGACATCATACATGCTTCGTAGCTGGGGATTCGATAAATATTCGGGAAAGTGAAAGGCTAGCACGGACAGTAAACAGAGGCTGCCCAGATAGAAACTGATAAAGGCCAGTTTGTTATAAAATGGCGTTTTCACCATCACACTCCTCAATCAAAGTTGGTCCGTATACCCAAACGCAAGAGCAGTGCTTCGACTCGAGACCACGGGACACGATTGGTTAAACCATTGGCCCAGCCGCTGAGAATGCAGTAGTTCACTCGAAAAGGCGGACGATGGTGCAGAAGATGCGACTCAGTCGGCAGGATCAGATGATGGTTTTGCAGCCAAATGAGCCAGTGCGGCTTTTCTGAGCGAGGCCAGTGCGACCAGCGGTGAAAGAGGTTGGAGATAAAGCTGAAAAATAGAAACCAAAGCCATAGGTGCCAGACCAAACCTTGAGTCCCAGGTTCTGGGTGCAAGAAGGCCAGCACCCCGCTGCCAGCTATGGCTGAAGCCCCGAGATTCTCGATCAGGGAAATACGGGTGATCTCTTGAGGATCCCTGTGGTGACGGCGAAAAGGTCCGACCAGCATCGGTCCCCAAATGGGTGTGGCCTCGGATCCAAAGGAATCACAAATCCAATGTACTAATCCCGTCAGGAGGTCGGCAAGATAATAGCTGCAGGGAATAGCCAGTAAAGTCCAGCAGAGGCTGCCGAGAGTATCGGCGGTAAAGAGTCGATAGAACGCCAGCCCCATTAGACTTAAAAAGCTGATCAGTCCAATACTTTCTAGGCTCCGTACCAGCATCGCTCTGATTCCTTAGGCAAACTTTTCTTTTCCAGTATATTCTAGACTGAAGACGAACAGAAACGAAGGACCTCTTCTCAGGAATCGCCTCATGCAATCTTTTGCTAAGCCACGGATAGACTGGGAACGCTCGCAGACGCTCTGGCAGTCCATGCTCGCCCAAGCTGTGGAACGTCGCCTGGATGCTCCTGCCACGGCGGTTTTGCTCTGGAAAATCCCGCTCTTTACTCTGAGTCTTGGTCTTGGCCTTTTCTTCGCATGGTTTTCCTCTAGCTTGCTCGTGGTCATCGCCTCTTGTCTGGGGATAGCATGTATTCTCGCCCAATTTGCCTTCCTGGGTCATGATGCTGGTCACGCGACCTTAAGCCGCCAGCGCTACATTAATATCGGGGTTGGTCAATTTTGTATGACGGTGATGACTGGCTTGGCCTTTACCGAGTGGTACGGCCGGCACAAAACTCATCATCAATTTTGCCAGCACGAACCGCGCGATCCGGATATGGACGTGGATCTTGTGGTTTCACTTACGGAAGCTTCGCGCCGGCGCAAGGGTCCATTTGGTCGCTTTTTTACCCGCTGCCAGGGTGTTTCCGTCTGGTTCCTCTCGCTGCTCTTTGCGCATAGCCAAAGGCATCTTGCCCAATGGGGTGCCCTGCGTGAACCGGCAAAATATTCTCTGGATATTTTTGTGCTGGTGATTCACTTCGGCCTTTGGTGGGGCTTGCCGCTGTGGGTGTTTGATCTAAGCCTTGATCGGGCACTGCTCGTTTATACCTTGCCGCTGTTCTTTCTTGGTCCCTATCTCGCCGCCATATTCTGGGTGAATCATGTGGGAATGCCTTTGATTCAGAACCTGAATGACTTCAGCTTTCTGGAGCATCAGGCTGTGACTTCTCGCACAGTGCTGAATCCAGAGGGCATGGACTGGTTCTTTGGCGGTCTGAATTTTCAAATCGAACACCATGTGTTCCCGCAGATTCCTTCTTTCCGTCTGCGTCAGCTACAGACTATAGTTCGACCCGAGTTAGAAAAAGCCGGCATTGCCTATCATGCGGTGTCCTTTGGTGAAGCGGTTCGCCACATTGCAGCCCACTTCCGTCATATCGGCAAAGGAAAAGTTTGATGCGGCGTTGGCTTTTTTGGGCAGCACGCCCTCGCACTCGGTTTCTGAAGGGAAGGGCGGCATGAAGTCATTAGTT
>JBGSRE010001021.1:0-7834 GCA_041737755.1 Oligoflexus sp. | reverse complement strand
AGATCAACGAGCTAGGACCTGGCATGTGGATCGGACATGGAGAGCATGCAACGGACCAAAGCAGTGTGATCCCAACTGTGAATGGGGTAAGTCTGGAAGAAACTTTGAACAAGTTGATTAGCCAGGTCAATAAGCGCGGACCATGAGGGCCTACCGGTGAAGATCGGAATTGAAGTACTCGCAACCTCTCCATCAGTATCGAAGGCTTGGGGACGTTGCGCTCTCCTCTGCAATCAAGCTTCTGTCACCCAAAATTTTAAATCCTCCTGGGATCTCCTGCGCGACCTCCTTGGCCCAGAGCTAGTGGCTTTTTTTGGGCCACAGCATGGTTTTCATGCGACCGTGCAGGACAACATGATCGAAACCGGACACTATCCTTCCGGTCCTTTTGGGCTTCCTGTCTATAGCCTATATTCGGAAACCCGGGAGCCACTTCCGGAAATGCTGGATCAGGTCGATACTATTCTCGTCGACTTGCAGATCGTAGGCTGCCGGGTTTATACCTTCAAGTATACGATTGCTGGTTGCATGCGTATGGCCAAGAAGTTGGGCAAGCGCGTGGTGGTCCTAGATCGCCCCAACCCTCTGGGTGGTAAGGCTGTCGAGGGCCGAGTGCTCGATTTGGGCGCACGTTCTTTTGTTGGTGAGTTCGCTATCCCTCTGCGTCATGGATTGACTGTGGGTGAAACCGCAAAATTCTTCAATGAGCAGATCGGTGCTGAGTTGCAGGTTATTCCGATGGAAGCCTGGAATCCCGAAGCCTATTGGAGCGACTACTATCGGCATTGGATTTTGACCTCGCCTAATTTGCCAAGTATCGATTCCGTTTATGCCTTTCCCGCGACTGTGATGCTGGAAGGAACCAATCTATCGGAAGGACGGGGAACAGGGTTGCCCTTTCAATTTGTTGGCGCGCCTTACATAAAAAATGGTCAAGAGTATGCGGCGCGAGTTCAGGACTACTATCGGAGTGCTGGGTTCTTTTTGCGTCCAACGGAATTCCAACCCACTTCGCAGAAATGGATGGGTGAAGTCTGCCGAGGCTTTCAGATTCATATTCTTGACACCCGCCAGCTGCATACCTTTCCCTTAGGCCTTGCCATTATGCGGGCGGCTATGGATCTTGCACCAAACGACTTTGCCTGGAAGCAGCCTCCTTATGAGTATGATTTTGTGAATCTACCGATCGATCTCATTCTTGGTCGGTTGAATGCTCATATGCATATTCAGGAAAATTTCCGGCTCGATGACCCTCTGTGGAGTGCTGGTATTGCGGAATACTTGCAAAAGGTCGAGAAGAACTTACTCTATCCGAGGACCCTTCATTATATGCAAGGATAAAAAGAAATCCCGGTTCGAGACCGAGATTCTTTTTCTTAGAGAATTGAAAAAAGCATCAGGAACCGGCTGCGACGGGATTGGTGTTCGTTAAGTCCTGAAACTGCGGCATCACCCGCATGCTGGTAAAATCCTTGTCCAGACGAGCTGTTTGCTGCAAACGTGGATCCAAACCAATGGCGGCTTTGAGGGATCCGAGTGCTTCTTTGGAGCGGCCTAATATAGCCAGCACACAGGCTTGGTTATAGCGTGCCGTGGCATCCTGTGGATCAATTTTGGTAGCCTCATTAAAAACTGACAGAGCCTTATCGAGCTGATGCATGCGATAGTATGTCAGTCCCAAACCGTTATAAAATTCGCTGCGCTCTGGATCAAGCAAGATAGCCGACGAAAAGGATTCTATGGCCTTTTCATGCTGGGCCAAGCTTTCCGAATAAACCTCACCTTGCAAAGCATAGAGATAGCTAGAGCCAGTAATGGTCGGTCTCAGGTCTTCGAGCAAGGTCACGAAATCTTGAAGCCTTTGATTTTTTTCATAGGCTTTATGCGAGAACGCGATCCATTCCATCGGGTTTTTTGCAGTGCTGATAGCTTCAGCAAACAAAGCTCGAGCTTCATTGAAATTCTTGCCATGTTCCAGGCTGATTCGTGCCAGGTGCGCTTTTACTAGGCTTTGGCGGGTTGCGTCTAGGCCGGCACCGCTGAGCAGAGCCTGCTTCAGGACGAATTGAGCATCTTTGGAGTTATTCAGTTGAGTGTAGAGAATGATCCCATCATTGATAAATGCCTCAGTAAAGTCCGGATAATCTTTTTGCAGCTGGACATAAACCTTATGTGCCTCTTTATACTGCTGATTATCACCGAGAGCCATCGCCAAGCTGAGATCGAAAAGGCGATGAGGGTAGGAAGCCTTCCAGCGATGCAGCTCTTCAATGAGCGGAACACCTTGGGAGCTGTTATGCAGAGTGGCTATAATGTAAGGGATAATGATGTTGTGCGAAGCTTTGGCTGCGCCTAGACTTGTCGCAAAATGTTCCAAAACTTCGTCTTTCGGTGCTTGACCGGAAAGCATTTGACCTCGAAGGAAACTCACTCGCCAGGACGCTTTCAAGGGAATTTTGGGATCCCCTTCCAATATTTCCAGGGCGTTATCTGTGTAACCCATGAGATCCAATACTTGGGCGGAAACGAGATAGCCATAGTCTGCGCTTGGACTCAAATCGATGGCCTGCTGACCAAGTTCCGAAGCCTGTTTGAGTAATCGGAGCTGCGAGGGGCTTTGCTTGAATTGTCTCATATAAAGTTCGGCCAATAGATAGTGCCCATAGGCGGAATAAGGGTCTTCCTGAACGAGACGGGTGGCGGATTTTTCCAAGGTATGGAGCTGATCCGGCTCTGCCAACCAAATCGCTTCTTCAAGATTCCGAGATGGGGACGTTTTGTCGGCAAGAGAAGGTGTGGCGGAGAAAGCTTGATGAAAACTTGGGGAGAGCAGTAGGGCTGTGACCAGGAAAATCCTGCCGGATCTGCCCCTCTCAGGTCTGGAGCTGATGCCGAGGCACTTTTGGTAGCCAAACTCCTGTAACCTTTCCCAACTCATAACCACCTCTGTATTCTTTGTCTTTATCTCCAAAGAACTCTTCGGCACTTTTGGTATTCGTTTGAGGGAATTTTAAAGAATTCTCAATGAATCTATATTAATTGAATGAATTCATATTCTTACCTAAGTTAAAAATCCCGTCGTTAAGGCCTTTGATAGGCCTCTTTTGCCTATCCCCTAAACAAAATTTCCTAGCGGTCGATATGTTTCCTGGGAGAACCAGAACATGCCAGACTGGAAAAAAATGCTGCAATTCGCGATTTGGCCCATCTTGAGTTTGGCCCTCTATTTTGCGATGCAAATGGAGCGTGGGGCACTTCATCCCAATGGCCAAAAACCTTTCAGCCTTTCCTCGTTAAGACCAATGGCTGAGCGTGATGTGCCCGCCTTAGCTCGCAAGGGCGACGCAACGGAATTTGCGAATCGTCTCGAAGTCTCTGATTCTCTGCTGATCGATTCGATTTTGACGATTGTTCAAAACTATTATGTTGACGAAAACCGGGTGGAAAATCGGACTTTGATCGAATCGACCTTGCGATCGCTCCATGAACTTGATTTGGCCACTCTCTCTTCCGATGGCGATCGACAATGGCGACTGACCAAAGGTGCAGATGCCATCAAATTTCGCCTCAGCAATCGTTATACTTACGACGAATTGATGCGCGATTCCCTGCGTATTGCCCAATTTCTGGAAAGACATAAACCTTCTGAAAGAAACAAAAAATCTCCTCCTTCCGGAGCTTATCAATTCCTTTCGGCAATGCTGGCTGGTCTGGACCCACACAGCAATCTTCTCACGCCTGATGAATATCGAGATTTACGTCAGGGAACCGAAGGATCGTTCGGTGGTCTTGGTGTTGTGGTCGGTATACAGGACGATGTCTTAACAGTCATAAAACCTTTGCCCAAGAGCCCTGCAGCCCGAGCTGGCGTTTCTAAGTTCGATCGGATTATGCAAATTGATGGTAAAAGCACCTTTGGAACGACACTTGACGATCTCGTTCAGTTTATGCGAGGAGAGCCTGGAACGAAGGTCAATCTTTTCGTCTTGCGAGAGGGTGATTTTGCGCCAAGGCGTCTATCACTGACGCGCGAAATTATCCAGGTGGATTCCGTCGAATCCAAACTGATTTCGACCGATAAAGGCAAAGTTCTGTATGCTTACATTGATAGCTTTTCCTCACGAACAGCCTTGGAATTACGCGATTCTCTTATCAAAGCGCAGCGTGAGGCCGATCCTTTGGCTGGCGTGATTCTCGATATGCGATCAAATCCTGGCGGGCTTTTAGACCAGGCTGTGAAAGTTGCCGATCTTTTTATTGATGAGGGTCGTATTCTTTCCACAAAGGGTCGTACGCGCGAATATGAAATGGCCAAATCCAATCTCTATCGCTTCGACTATCCACTGGTAGTTCTTGCCAATGGTGATACAGCATCGGCCAGTGAGATCGTAGCCGGTGCCTTGCGGGATCACGGTCGTGCGTTGGTCATTGGAGAGCCAAGTTTTGGCAAAGGTTCTGTGCAAACCGTCTTTGAACTTCCTGGTGAACAAGCTTTGAAGCTGACCATAGCTCGCTATTTTACGCCCAAGGGTATTTCCATACAAAACACTGGAATTATGCCTGATATATGGCTGCAACCCGTGCATAGAAGCCGGGATAATTGGAATCTTTTGGGCGAATATCGTTACAAGAGTGAGCGCTATCTTGATCATAGTTTAGACCCTGGTAAGGGCAAGTCTGTCAATCAGGCCGAAGAATGGAAAGCCTTCTACCTCCTACCAGAAGCTGTCGCCAATAGCAAAGTCCCGCCTCGAGATATTCCCTTGGAATTTGCTCAGAAACTGCTCGTTGAGTTGGCTAATAAAGATGGTCTTCCTTTCCCTAGAGAGCGGCTGAGGGCCGGCTACTGGAAAGCTAGTGCTTCGAATTTTTTACGAGAAAACCTTGAGCAAATCGACCGAACTACGGATGCTTGGCTTCTGGCGAAAGCCAACGTCGATTGGAGTGAGGAGCCGAAGCAAAGACTCGGCTTTGATTCGCGCAAACTTCGCTTCAATGTTGATTTAGCAGAGCGATTTGCGATTCAGCAAGGTCAGCCCGCCTTGATTCCCTGGCGTGTAAAAAACCTAGGCAAAGAAGCAGTGACTCGGCTGTCTGTGTTTGTCAGTAGTACTCGTAACAATCTTGGTACCAGTGAAGTCCTGATTGGAAAAGTCGAACCAGGACAAGAAGTGCGTGGTGTGGTTCGCTATGAAATTAAATTGGATACCCAGGATAGTCCTGCCCATATTCGTGTGGGTTTGGCTCGAAGCGGTGGGCCACTCGTCAGCCTGGAACAATCTCTGATCGTCGATATTCAAGAAGGTGAAGTGCCTCGGTTTGATGTTTCGATGAAACTTGTACAAGAAAATGGTGGTGAATTGAATGGTACACTGGAAGCTGGCGAACAGGCAAAGCTGGAACTTACCATTCGCAATAGTTCGCAAATCGCTGCCAGTGTTGTGGAAGCCAAGGTCGCTAACCTCGCAGGTAAGCAGGTGAAATTAGATGATCGAAAATTTATGGTAGGGTTAGTGGAGCCGGGTGAAGTCCGGGTAATCCAGGTTGCTGTCCAGGCTGCTCAGGAGCTCACTTCAGATCAGCTCCAGTTCGGAGTTTCGATTATGAGCCGGGAGCAGATGGATGCGAGCAAATCCCATTTCTTTATTTCCGGCAGACCTGCTTCGAAAGTTTCCAAAACGAATGTGAGTACAGGAAGAGTTCCATGGACGGAAAATTAAAAATTCTGCTTGTTATCGGCAAGAGTCAAAATCTCCGAGCCTTTGATTTACTAGAGCCATTGGCTGAATCGCATACGATTCGAGCGGCCACATTTCTGCATGCCTTGCGTAAACCAATTTATCTTTCGCAACTGGCTTTGCATAGTTTTCTAGAAGATCAGCACCTACCGGGATATATGCTTGGGCTCGAAGACGAACTAGCTCGAGCGGACCTTGTGATAGCTTCCGGATTTATTGATCAATCTACCCAGCAGGCCTTGCGCTATTGCCATCAGCATAACAAGTCTCTGTTGGTTTTTTCCAGCGATCCTATGGATTTGCGTTGGGCAATGGAACAGGATCAAACCGCTTTGGAAGACTTGGTTCGTTATGCGAGTGGTTTTCTCGTTTATGGAGACGAAGCTGCTGAAGCACTGCGTTTTGTAGGTGTTGAAGAGGAAAAAATTCTCAGCCTTGCGCCGCGCATTCACACCAAGCGGATGGATTTTCAAAAGATCAATAGGGATCGATTTCGGAACTACCTGAAGATTCCAGAAGATCAGTTTTTAATTGCCTGTTCGGATCCATTGGCTCACAATAGCGGAGCGCGAAATATTCTCTTTGCTCTGAAATATTTATCTGATCATCAGCCTGAAATTGCCTCCCATGTTCGGCTCCTTTTTACGGGAAATGGCGAGATTAAAGAACAGATAAAATATTTGGCTGTGGATTTGGGTCTGGCAAAGCAGCTAGTATTTATTGCGCAAGATACCAGTCCTTTTCAAAAGGATTTATACAGCGCCGCGGATGTGGTGGTTTCATGGATTCATCAGTCGGATATGGAAAGTGCTCATGCCGCTTTTTGGATTTTGGAAGCCATGGCCTGTGGTGCGAGACCTTTGGTTAGTTGTCATCACCCTTTGGCTGAAGCATTGGCGCCAGAGTTTACCGTCGAACAAAATGATTATGTGACCTTAGCTGCAGAGCTGCAACGCGTTTTCGAAGAGCGTCATGCGCCAGCTTATAGCCGTCAAGCGTTGATGGAACAGTGTCGTTATCAATTCGATGCCGCAGATTCAGCGCCTTTGGTGGAGTGCTTCATCAACACTTTGAGTGCCAAAAGGCCGGAAGGCAAGTTTGGAGCCTTAGGTGTCGATTTCCAGAATTTAATGGACCGGCTGAAAGGTGAGATGGGTCTTGTCCCCACGCTCGAATTGATTCCTGTGATCGATCAGGGTCTGCAGACTTGGTCCTGGCATCCAGAGTATAGGGCGCAGTTGCAGCTTTTTAAGGGTCATCTTCTCCTCAAAGATAACGATCTGGATGGAGCGATGAGCTGTTTTGAACTTTGCACTGCCGATGAGTGTGTGCATCGAGAAGCCTATCTGGGCCTAGCGCGTATCGCTTATATGACCTATGCGACTGAAGAGGCAATGTCCTTCTATCGGAAAGCACTCGCGATTAAACCAAATGATCCAGAATCCATGGCAGGTCTTGGCCAAGTTTATCGCAAGAGTGGAATGGCAGATGATGCTGTCTATTGGTTAGGTCGAAGTCTCAGTGTCGATATTGATAATTCCTCGACTCTGATCGCCTTGACTCAGGCCTGTTTGGAATGCATCGATCAGGAACGGGCGATCGATGTTCTGGAACAATTGAAAAGTATTATTGGTGAAAAAGCATCGGTAATGATGGCGCTAGGTCAGCTCTATTACAACTTGGGAGACTGTGAAAAAGGACGAGTCCTGGTCGATCAGGCTCTCTTGATAACCGACCAGCAAGCATACAAGCTTTTAAAAGTCTCAAACCTGAGTTGAGCCGAAACCGCCTTGTCGCTTTCCACCAATCGGAAGAGCCAGTCTTCCTAGCAGGTTCAAAGTCATTTGCGCGATGCGATCGCCTTGCTGAATTGTGAAAGCATCTTTCCCAAAATTCAGCAGCAAAACACCAATTTCATCCCGGTAATCTGCGTCAATGGTTCCAATGCCGTTTGCTAGAGTGATGGAATTTTTTCTGGCGAGGCCAGAACGTGCGCGAATTTGCAATTCTGGTATGAAGCCTTCGGGGACTTTGGACCACTCGACCTCAGAGATCCAAACTCCCGCCGGGACACACACCACCTGGCCTGGTTCAAT
>JBGSRE010000490.1:0-10009 GCA_041737755.1 Oligoflexus sp. | reverse complement strand
CCCTACAATGAGTTTTTGATATCCATTCTGCAGGGATTTGGGCTCCCACCAGCAGAGTATGAGCAAAATGGGCAAGAGGGATTTGGAGCCTATGATCGTTGGCGGCGGATGGACTCGGAAGCGCGACCTATAGAAGGCGCTGCCTACGATCTATCGCAAAAAAATCAGCTGCTGCCTGAATTTTTGTTGAGCCATTCTTAGCCATAGGCTCAATGTTCCCCTATCAAGAGCGGATCCGAGCAGGCTTCCCTGCTGCGAGATAAAAAATCCTTATAGTTTGGTTCGACAGAGCGGGCGACCATATTCCACAGAAACCCCATCGGTTTTAAACCACTCGCCCGTGCTCATAAATGCCAGGGAATCGAGGTCCAGAGCTGGAACCCAAAAGGGATCCAGCTCGGGGGCATCGGATCTTGGATTAATGATGGAATGAGGTACGCCTTTTATATAAAAGCAAATTCTCGCGTTTTTCAGCTGTTGGAAGGCGCGATTGATCGCTCCATTATCGGCGGTAGGGTCCGCTTCAACGCCAACAATTTGGGTGGGTATGGTGATTTCATTAAATCTTGGGGAAATTGTCAAACCATAGTCAGTCATGGCGCGAACTGCATCGATCTTCAACGCGCAGAGTCCATTGCGACCATTTGGTAGACGACGCGTTGCGCGGCAGTTAGGACCCCAATCGTTGACATAATTTGGCATGAAAACGTCCAAAACTGCAGAGCCAGCGCCGCTGATGCCAGGGTTTTTCAAGTAGGGTGCATAGAGGATGGCTCGATTCCAAATGTCTTTGCCATGGACAGCAGCCCCAGCTGCCAAAGCACCGCCGCCCGATAATCCAGCGATGATCCGGGTCCCGCGAGCCGCTCGTCCCAATTGATTCATCTTATCAACAAACTTTTGGTATCGGCCCTGATCGGCTCCGCCAGGTAAATCGTAGAAATTATCTTTCTCGCCTTGAAAGCCATCGAGGGGTTCACGTCCCTGACCTGGCAGGAGGGGGATGAAGACTTCGAAGCCTTTTGCGGCAAGTTGCTCGCCTATAGAAAAGAACTGCTGGGGGCACGCCGTGAAACCGTGAAACACGACCATGGTGCCTTGAAAGGCTACGTCTTTGGAGGCTGCAAAATGCTTCGGCCAGCAGTCTGCCTGCAGTTTTTTACCAGCGGTTTCTTCTTGAATATGCTCGTTCCAAATACGCATGAGCTCTGCGGACGAAGCTGGGGCAGCATCTGTACTGAGTACCGCGCTATCCATTTTGTTTACAGTTTTACACCCAACGAGAAGAGTCAAGACCACGTAGACCATGCCGAGTCGCTTCATACAAGCCCCTAATTTGATTTTCATCAATGAAAACATAAAAGGCCGTAGTAGGTCAATATTGATGAATCACTCGACTCTATTGCCAGCCAATCGGCGCATAGGCAGTAAGGAGACTGCGCTGTGCTGGGGAATTAATCTGCCAAGCTAAACTCAGTCGTAAGACCATTCTGATGTCCTCATCGATTTACAGCCGAATTCCTATAAAATATGAGGCAAGCCTTTCGCGTAAATGCCATCGCGATCGTGAACCATCGCCGGAAAAAACTCGTGGCCAGAGATGCAGCAGTTTCGAAATTATTGTAAAATCCCAATGATCAGAATAGAAAACCCCTCAATCGATAGCCTTGGCTCACCAAATTTTTCGTCCTGCCGCAAACAGGTCCAGCGGCCAACTCCAATCATTGATTATAACAGGACTATTCTTTTCTAAAAATTTCGACTTGGGCAGTCGCCATCCGCGCATTTTCAGCTCATCTTTTTTGTTTCCTTTTCATAGAAAAACAGTTAGTAAGGGCCTCGATCCCCATGCCCTTCCAAACCCTGCTGTTTCCATTGCTTTTGCTGCTGCTTCTCCCCTGCTCTTCTCATTGAAAAAACATCCCTATTTAACCAGGAGATCGCCCCTCTATGCAGCAAGACAATGATTCTACCCATGCTTCCAGTACCAACTCTCTGCGATTTCGCAACCTGGCTCCCAACCCCAGGGAACAGCAACTGATCGTTTACACACTCTTTCTTTTTGGATTCGTCATCGCCCTGACGGGACTCATTGGTGGATTCATTTATGGCGATTACTACGGTCGCAAGCATGCCCAGTACGATAATCCATCCCTTCGCGAGTATTACGCAGGTCAGTGCTATAGCTTCTGGGAAAATCAATTCAAGAAAACCGTCCGCAGCAGTCTGGAAAAGCCAGCGAATTCGAGTCTTCAAAACGATCGCTTGGAAGAAATTCGCAGCATGATCCAAGACCTGCAGCATGATATCGCGGATCAATCGACCACCAAAGGCTTGAAAGGCGCTCGCAAAAAAGTCGCGAGTTCCAGTTTGATGAATTGAGCCAAGGCCGAGGAAGAATGGGGGTTATGCCTTTGAGATATTTAAAAGCTAGTTTATTGTGTCTTTGGCTGCCATGGGTAGCTGAAGCAGGGACGGCATTCCCCAGTTCTCCCCTCATTGAAAAGAAGGCGCAATTCTGGGAAAAGATTTTCTCCAGCTATGGCAGCCATCAGATCGTCGTGCATGATAAGGATGATATGGGATTGATCCTGGGCGTTATCAATTTACGCGCCCAGGGTTACCTGAATCGAAACAGTCCCGGGGCTGATAACTTTGCAGAATTGTCCATGCGTCGCTATAAGGAAACGGTGCAAACATTCGCCGAACGTGGGGCGGCAGCGCGACTGGAATCTCCGCTCAGCAAAACCATCTGGAAGGCCTATGCGAACCGACCCGAGTCCCGCCGTCGCCTCTTGCAAGGCAAGGTCGATATTCGCGGTCAGGGGGGCCTCGCCGATACCTTTGCCGACGCGTTTCAGACGTCCGAACTTTATTTGCCTCGCATGGAAAAAATCTTCCGTGAACACGGCCTGCCGCCGGAGTTGACCCGGATTGTGTTTGTCGAATCGATGTTCAATTTAGATGCTCGTTCGAAAGTCGGAGCCTCGGGTTTCTGGCAGCTGATGCCAAAAACGGCGCGAGCCTATCTCCGCGTCAACCGCCATGTGGATGAACGCAACTCACCTTTAAAAGCAACCAAGGCCGCTGCGAAAATTCTTCGGGCTAATTACCAGGAACTCCAAAACTGGCCTCTGGCAATTACCGCCTACAATCATGGACTCGGTGGAATGAAACGGGCCATTCGGCAGACGGGCAGCAGGAAATTAAGCGTTATCATCGAGGACTATCAATCACCCAGTTTTGGTTTCGCCAGCCGCAACTTCTACGCCGAATTTTTGGCTGCACTTCGTACCCATGAGTATCATCAGGATCGAAGAATCAGCAAAGTCGGTAGGAAAGGGAAAGAAAAAAGCCCGAACAGAGGCGAAGCTCTTTCTCTGGATTAATTCGGCCTTTTTTTATAAGCCTCTTTTACTAGGCCAAAGTCGACGCCCCCAATTCCTACTGAAACGTTCAAAAAATCCTTCTCAATTGACTGTTTTCCAGCTCAAATTTAGAGTACCGACAGGATCATCCTAAAAATTACTCGATTAAAAGGGGACATTGAATGCTTCCAAAGCCCATGTACGCATGTGTCATCGCCCTGGCTCTTGGGTCACAGTCGCAGGCTCTCAAGGCAGTAGACTTCACTAAAGCCGATGCTCTGTTCGCTGAGCGCGATGGGGGTCAAGACAAGGTGCAAACGGCACGCGCGGCCTACCAGACTCTGGTGACTCAGAGTGCCAAAGGTTCGACCGATATCATTCGGGCTGCGGCCGGGGTGGCTCGTTCGTATCTTTACGAAATCAATGCCTACCTCGACATCAATGTCGACGCCCAAAAGAAGCAACGCAAAGCTCTGGCCAGTGACTGCTGGCGGAAGGCTCTTGAAGTCATCAGCCCAGCCCAGCTTGGCTTTGAAACCCCGGTGTATTGGTACTTCCGTGCCAACTGTCTGTCCCGCGAAGCAGAGGTTTCCAATGTCCTCGAACGCCTCCAGAACCTCGCCAAACTCAATGAATCGTTTGATAAGGGTCTGGCCGTCGCTGGCGGCGATACCTACGAAGGAGGTGGCGTAAAGCGCGTCAAGGCCGCAGTCAAATCCAATCCGGAAGCCAAAGGCATCCCGGGCGGTCTCTACAATCCTGAAGAAGGGCTAAAATTGATTGATTCTGCGATCGAAGCCGAGGCTTATCCTGATAATGCTCCGGGCAATCTTTTCTGTGAAAATTATCGTCGAAAAGTCTCCGTCTTGCTCGAACTCAAGCGCAATGCGGAAGCCAAACAACTGGCTGAGCAGACGATCGTCGATTTCGAGTCCTATTTGCTCGAGGATTTGATCCCGGCGTTCATCAAGCCAGAAACCGTTGTCTGCATTAGGGAAACCACCGAGCTCCGCGACAGCATTAACTGATCGTTGGCCTGCTCGAAAAGGGGATTCACTCCCCTTTTCATAGCCAAACTCGGGGCCCCATCCACACTCCCCCTGCCATCGCCAGCTTTCCTTCGGCTGCACTCTTTGTTACAAGGGTTTTTGACGATCGTGCGAAAAGGAGACCAGCATGGATTGGCGTTGGCAGAGCTTTGAGGATTTGGACCAACGGGAGCTATACTCCATCCTTGCCGCGAGGCAGGAGGTCTTTGTCGTGGGCCAGAATATTCGTTATCTCGATGCGGACGGGCGGGATTTCAGCTCCATGCACCTCAGCGGCTGGCAGAATGGTAGACTTTGCGCCTATCTGCGGATGATTCCTCTGCCTGAGCCTCTGCATTACAAAGTCGGACGAGTGCTAACGATGCCGGAAGTTCGAGGCCAAGGCCAGGGCATAGCCCTGATGAAAGAATGGCTCCGCATCATCGAATCGGCTTATACGCCCTGTGTTGTGGTGATGGCAGCGCAGCAGTATCTGGAAGCCTTTTATCAAAAATTTGGTTTCGAATCTTACGGCCCGCACTTCCACGAAGAAGGGCTGCTTCACACACCCATGCGCCGGGCATTTACCGTAAATTCTCCTGTATAAATTATTCGAAACTTCATAAAGACTTTGTCGATCCTTGATGCTTTCTCGGCAGACTCGATGCAGATTTTATCATCTTATCGAAAAAAGGGGGGAAGCTTATGGATCGTCGTCGCTTTCTATTGCAAAGCTCTTGGGGTGTGGCTGGACTCTGTCTTTCGAATAACCTCGCCGCGCAGGGAATCCTGACCGACACTGATAGGCTGAGCAGCAGCGAAGCAATTCTCAAGGACGAACCCCTTCGCCGCTTAGCTTTCGGATCCTGCAACTATTCAGACCGCGATCAAAGTTACTGGTCGGTCATAGGCCAGGATGAGCCGCAGCTTTGGATGTGGCTTGGTGATAACATCTACGGCGACGGTCTCTCCATGACGCAAAGACAGCAGCGCTACAACACTTTGAAAAAAGATAAGTTCTACGCGGCATTCAGCAGCAAAACCCCGATGATTGGCACCTGGGATGACCATGACTATGCATCGGATAACCAGGACGGTCGATATCCTGACAAAGTCGCCAGCAAAAATCTATTTCTGGACTTTCTGAATATCGATCGCGAATCTGGAATTCTGGACCGCAGTGGCATTTATCAAAGCTATGTCTACGGACCGGTCGGTCAACGCACCAAAGTCATTCTCCTCGACCTTCGTTACAACCAGGACCAGACGCGAACCAAAAAAATTCTGCTAGGAACCGAGCAGTGGCAATGGCTGGAAGCCGAACTGGCGACTGACGACTTTGAATTACTCATCATTGGTTCGAGTATTAATGTGACTTCGCCAAGCACTGGCTTTGGCTTGGAAGGCTGGAATGCCTTTGGCAGCGAGCGGCAACGCTTCTATAAGCTGTTAGCCACGGTCGACTGCCCTACCCTGCTTTTGAGCGGCGATCGTCACCATGCAGATATCTCACGCTTTGACCCAGGCCATGGCCGACCCGTTTATGAATTCATGTCGAGCGGACTGACTCATGCTTCCGGCTTTTCCGTCCCCAATCCCTATCGTGTTGGCAAATTCATTGGTGAGCGTAACTATGGTCGAGTCGATATTGATTGGACCGGGATCGGTCCTGTCTTTCGCATGGAAGTAAGATCCCCCGTTTCCAATAAAGTCCTAGGAGTCGTGAATAGTTTTGTCGGCTAGATGTTGAAAGTAAGGTCCCAGTACAAGCCGTGCTGGGACTATTTTTGGCCTTGTTCCTTCAGCACATTCCAAACAAAACTCTGCCTACCACTCAACTCGATGTTATCACTCACAGAAATGCTGTCCCCCCGGCAAAGCTCCCTTTGAACAAGCTAAGAAAACTTGACAAATTGCGCGCGACTCATCTAAAACACGGGCTGGTATTTGATGCCGTAGTCTAATTGTTGGCATGTAGCCAGAAATGGATAGAAAAACTATGCAACGTACTCTCGCCACTTTGGTCCTTGTCTTTGCTTCAAATTTCGCGCAAGCGGAAGTTAATTTGAACTCGGTTACGAGTGATTCTGATGTTTCAGGAAAGTTAGATTTTCGCCAGGCGAGTAGCAGTTTCGAACGCAATGGCAATCTCACCCAGACCGAACTCGAGTTCAAAGGCGTCGAGGGAACTTTCAAGCGCCAAGGCCTCAGCAGACCAGATAGCCTGCAAAATATCAAATATCTCACAGTAGCAGGTGCTCAGCTGCAAGCCGATTCCTTCGGGGCTCCGGCTCTCGATGCTTCAGCCTACTTCGATACCACCCAATGCCAGTACGTAATAGCCGCCGAATGGGTTGCGGGCCAGGCACGGGGTAGGGTCCTATGGTGTGCCCCAGAATACTCTCCGGGCGCAAAGATTCAGGGTGTTTACTGGCTGGACACTGACTGGGAAAAACCCGCTTTCACAGGATACTGGGAAGGCAACTGGAGATAACAAAGGCCCGTCCTTTTAGCTTAGAGTGTTTGAGAAAGGGGCCTTTGCCCCTTTTTTACTTCGAGGATATTCATGCTGACTTTGCGTTGGGGCCTTCTGCCTGTAATATTCAGTCTCTTCTGGCTTGGTTGCACCAACCTAGACAACAGCTATGAAGAAGCTCGGCTCAAATGTGGGGCTGAAGTTGACTTGGACGCTTTCAGCCTGATCAAGCTGGGTGACTGGCAAGCTCAGGAACTCACAGCAGTCCTCGAAACCGAAGGTGAATATGTCTTCGCCGAAAAAAGTTCCCAAGGTTGCATTAAAATTCCCAAAGATTTGAATAAGCCTTTGAATCTTATCGTCCGCTCGAACCAGCGTGCGAAAGGCTTCGTTTTGCCATTTCCCGCGCAAAGATTGGGCTTTGTCACCCTTGCTGGCATAGATGAGCTCAGTGACAGTCTGCGAAATCAGAGGAGCAGCTTCGTCTGCGCCAACAACTTGACCCAAGTCAATCGCGAACTTCCTATCGTGCGGATTGATCAAGCATCGGATCTGCTCACCTTTAGCGCCTTGCAATTTCATGTCAGCGCTGCGAATGGACAGTTGGTTCAAGCAGGAAATCTTGCGCCCGATACTCGGGCTATACGGCTAAACACATCTCTCCCTGAAGGCAGTTATCAGATTCAGCTCAGTTCAAAAGACGTTTTTGAGCCAAACACGGCACCCCTGCGAACGGACTGTAGCTTTGTCATCGATAGAACGCCGCCGCTGGTGTTTTCTTCACTCAGTAACAAAGAATTGATGACCGATGCTAACCGTTCTAAAAAAGTCTCGCCCGCCGAAAAAATTGTATTCTCCAAGGGCAATGATCCAGATGTGAAAGTTTTTGCCTGTAAGAGAAAGTGGGCTACCGAGCAGCTCGCATTGCGATGCGATGAGTCGGCTGATTTTCGAGAACTTGATTCGATCACGGCTGACCTGGATGGCATTTGGGACCTTGCCTACTATGCGGTCGATCAAGCCGGCAATCGATCCGATACTGTCCATGAAACCTATTCCGTCATTAATCAGCAAAGCATCGAACAATCACTGGATCAAATTTCGATAGCCCAGCTCAATGATGCTCTTGGCAAACAGAAACAGAGTTTTCAGAGTATGGAGCGAGCGGCCGATATCATCAGCGATTTTGCTTTGAATGCAGAACGAGATTCCGTACGCTGGCCGTTTCTGGAAGGCTTCTGGAACTTGGATCAAAAGCTCAGTCTCATCGGAAGTATTCAGGAAGATCGCGCTGTGCGCCAGCTCACTGCTAGCGAAAACGGTCGTCGATTTATTACCGTTCTCGAAAATGGCGTTGCCAATGTTTATGAAGGAAGCACCAGGCGCAATGTGCTTTCGGGCGTTAAGCGAGCAGCGTTTGTCGACGATGAAAGACTGTGGGTCTACACGGATAGCAAAAGCTTATTGTTCATCGAAGCTGGTCAAACGCCATTCACCCAAAATGTCGAGATGGGCGAAGCCCAGCTAGCTGCGGCCCGATCAGGAATCGTTGCCGTGCTATGGGACGACAAGCAAGCTCTGCTTGTGAATCGCAAGGGCGTGGAGACTCTTGGCAAGATCGAACTGCCCCAAGGCAGCTTCTATCGCAATCGGTTTGAGTTCAGTCGACTTGGAGATTTTCTAGTGGGGCGCAATGGCTCCACAATTTCCGTTTATAGTCTGGACGATCTCGCAAAGCCTCTCACTCACAGCGAACCAACAGGCTGCGTGATTCGCGAGTTTGCATTGAGGGCTGATGACGAGATCTACCTTATCAGTCGATGGAACCGTAAACTTGGCATCGCACCTGATGATGCCATCAACCCTTGTGGATTGAAAAAACTAAAGATTCGTAGCGGTATTTTGGAGGCGAGTTCTCTGCAAGAACTCTATCCCAAAAAATTTACTCAACTCGCGCATATTGCTATCAGTAAGGATCCAAGCCAATCCCGCCTGCTCTTGGGTGACGAGGCCTCGTCACTCTATTACAGCTTCGACCTTCGGCGGGAAGATGAGCCGGCACTGCCGCAAGCATTGGCCCGGGAAGATAGTCTTGTCAGTCTGGATTCTGTTGCTGGCGATAAGGCTGCATTTTTGATTCGCAGCAATAAGAAATTCCTTAATTTTGTCAGCGATATCAGCGGAAATTTGACAACTACCTTCCAAGAGACCAAAGAAAGCGGTATCTGTGTACCTCAGTCCGAATCCAAGAGCATTTATTGCATGGATACTCAGAAGGGGCAGGAGGTTAGAGCCTACTCCTTCTCGCGATCCAAGACACTGCAGCCCAATTTCTTCCACGAGATAGATGAGATTTCCGAAGACTTCACTATCGCTTCTCAACTTTTGGATGTGAGTCGAGACCTTCGCTCCGTTCTGATCGGACAGGAGACCAAGAAAAGGGTCGTGCTGCGCGAGAGAGATGGCCAAGTCTTAGCGGAACATCTGCTGCAAGATCGACCCTTATTTGTCTCATTAGGCTTAAATGGACAGAGCGCGCTGGCACAGGCCGATGGTCGAATCGGAACTTTTGCGCCGGGTCAGCCCATTGCCTTCTTTGATGCATTAGAAGGCCGAACTATTGTCCAATTGAAACAGGCCGGCAAAAGAACACTGGTTCTTTACAAAAGTGAGAGTGGCCTTGAACTCGTGTCTTTGCTCCAGGATCAAAACCGGCTTGTGCTCGAGCACTCGCTGAGCTTTACCAATCCTGAATCTTACGACCAGCTTATTGTCAATGATCACGATGAGTTTGCTACACTCTACAAATTTAACCGGGGCGCGGCGCTGCCGCAACTGCTGCCAGTTATTCGGCTCGCTGATTTTGCCCTGATCAAAGAACTTAAAGCAAAAGTCGCAAAACTTGAATGGCAGGAAAACAGCTCCGTCCTCACCTACGCCCAGGAGCGTTCGATAAGACGCTTTGATGCTGCTACGGAACGAGATAGTGAAGTTGCGGCTCAACTTGAATTTCAGCCTAGCTATGTGCTGGGCTCGGCGCGCTTGTTTGCCATCGATGAACAAGCAAAGTTATGGGATCTTGAGCTCAAAAAGAATATCGGGGCCGGTTACAGGGACATTGCATCGGGTCCCCTCGA
>JBGSRE010000447.1:0-2175 GCA_041737755.1 Oligoflexus sp. | reverse complement strand
GCAGTCCATGGTTCCCATGGCATGGGCCACTGAATGCAGTGGCATTGAGCAGCACCTTTACTAGAAGGGAGGAGAGAATCAGGAGAAGAAAGCACAAGATGAAGCGACGTGGAGAAAGGCTCATGCCGATATTTTGCCGAGTAGGAAATATCTTTTCAAGGTCTCAATGATACTAACGACATCATTCTTTACAAAGCAACCGTTGGCCCCGGCCGACTGTCCGGACTCTTTAGAGCTGGTATCCCCAAGAGAGGTATGCAGATAAATCGGTAATTTATCAAATTCTCGTTTAGCCCGCACCCGACTGGTGAAGGTAATGCCATCCATCTGGGGCATTTCCACATCGGTAATAATCGCATGAATTGGTCCCTGATGGCTTTGCGGTGACTGCGCCTGATCCAGTTTCTGCAGTGCTTCCAGACCATTGCGTGCGATGATGACTCGATAGCCTTCATGATTCAATGCTCGGGAAATATTATTGATAATAAGATTGGAATCGTCCACCAAAAGGATGCCGGGCGCATTCCGATTTTGATTCACACTGCTGCTGTTGTTATGGTGCTGATCATGGCCGTTGTGGGGATGAAACCCTGCATGATCCATGGGATTCGGTCCGCGAGCTCGCGATTCCAGTTGAGCAATAATTTTTTCCAGATCCAGAATGAAGAGGAACTCCGAGTTCTCGATCAGCATCATGCCTGTGATAGAGGAGTTACTATCCGCTGAAGGTGGTAGGACCTTATCCCAAGTCACACGGCGAATGCGGTTCGTCGAATGAACGATAAAACCTGCCCGTTTTTGACTAAATTCAGTGACAATGATTTGCTGTTCGGCGGTAATAGGACTTTGGTAATCACCCAGTACAGTGCAAAGGTTCACGGCTGGGATGGGAACACCTCGGAGTTCGAAAATCCCAGCAATACCAGGGACGGAAGAAGACAGAGGATTGATGCGCGGCATGTGCACGACTTCGCGCACTTTCACCACGTTGACTCCATAATTGCCCTTGATCTGGCGACCGCCGGGCAGATTCCGCGTCAGGGAGAACTCGATGAGTTCGAAGTAATTGCCGCCGACCTCGAAGTGATCTTCGAGCTCCGAAAGATTTGCTTTCATACGGTTCAGCATGATTAACAATACCCCATGAACTTGCCCGCTGCGAGAATCCATCGGCGGACCTGGGGAATGCTTGATAGGAGAAAGAAAGAACCCAACAATGATGATGAGTTATAAGGTAACTTAGGCCTCTTTTAAGGGTCTAAATTTCGATGGAAAGTTGGGTTTTGAAATATATTTCCAGTTGCTTACGCTGGACATCACTGAGTTTGCCAAATTGCAAACCGACTTCGCCCTTGGCATTGATCCAAGCGACCTTGGCTTTGATCTTGGATTCAGCTCCAGCAAGAGTTTTTTTCTTTCTCACGTTCACTTTGCCGTCACCATCCTGTGCTGGTAATTCGATCGACATAGTGAGCTCTTGAGATTTTTTCACTTTCAGCGGACCTGTGAGTTTTACCAGGGCTCCACCTAAACTGATATTGAGAACCTTGCCATCTACTTTGGGAGCACGCTTGCCTCTGCCCGCAGCTTTGCCCACCAATTGAGTCGTAAAGCTGACAACAAAACGGCGTTCAAGTCGATGTTTGCTCACGAGGAAACGATCAATTTTTTCTGATAGATCATCAAAATTTATGGGCTTGCGAATCCATGCCGAGGCATCTTGATAAGCAAAAAGGTTATCAACCACGGCCTGTTTCACGATATCGCTAGGGAAGGCTGTCATCAGAATGGGACCATCGTAAACGCGCCGCATGGCTTCCACCAAAGCGGGACCATCCACATCGGGCAAATCGAAGTCAACAACACAAAGGTCTGGTCGCCTAGCGAGCAGGTAATCCAGCGCTTCTTTGCCTGTTTGCGCCACGTCGACCACAGTTCCCATGATCTTGTCTTTGAACACCTCAGATGTCATTACCAAGCTGGGCTTGCATGAATCAGCGATCAAAACAGTCGTCATGGAATTATCCCTTTCATGCGAATCGGTCATCAATGCAGTTGAGTAGAGGCTCGGTGACGACCTAGATATCCGGGACAAACCATGCCTCTAGATTCATTATAGCGAAGTTCACCGGGAAAAAAATGCCCCCACACATCTGTTACAATCAAGGAGATCCC
>JBGSRE010000445.1:0-5667 GCA_041737755.1 Oligoflexus sp. | reverse complement strand
GGCGCGAAATTGAAAATTTCGCCCAGAGACTATCCTGAGCGAAGCGAAGGATCTCGTGTTATCAGATACTTAGCGCCGGGATCCTTCGTCGTTTCACTCCTCAGGATAGTCTCAGGCGCTTTAGGCGCCAGAGACTATCTATGCTGAATTCTAAGTTTGTTTCAGTATACAGTATGCTGCCCGACTTGGCAGCCTTTCCTCCGGTAAAGCTTGGCTTTTTTTCCGGAATACTCCTTGCAGAAGATAAGCAAAGACCCTTTGCTGATGGAGACCGAGTGTGCGCAATGTAGCCAACAGCTTGATCGTTGTGTTCATCGCTTTGCTGGCGATGATGCGAACAACAGCTGTCGGAGCACAGTCCTATCGCAAGGCCTTGGAAGCTTATAGTGAACAAGATTTTGCCAGGTCCTATCGCAAGGCCTTGGCCATTGCTCGCGAAGAAACAGGCATCCGTCGAGCTAAGGCACTTATGCTGGCAGCAGCGGCAGCTCTAGAAATGGATAAAGAAGATCGAGCCAGAACCCTCTTTCAAAAAGCCTTAACCGAAGATTCCGAACTGGATCTGCCAGGCGCTGTTAAGAGCAGGCGGGCGATTCGATTCTTTGATCGGGTGAGGCTCGACCAAGGCGAAGTCTCGTCTGCTCCGGAACCAGCTTTTGATCAATTGCAAACCTATCTGCCCTTTGGTTTTAACCAATTTTTTCAGGATAAATATGTCTTGGGCTTGCTGTTTGGATCGGTGCAGGCGTATGCGATATATCATGCCTATGGGAAGCTTGAGGCAGCAGATAATTCCGACAGTCAGATCCGCGAAGCAACCCGGACTGCATTCCAAACAGGCAATGATATCAATCCCGTTTTCATAAAATTTAAGGATGAAAGCAGGAGTTTTAGCCAGTCAGCCAGGGAGGAGGCCCAGCTCGCGATTTTACTGGGTGCTCTTGCCTATAGTGGAAGTGTCCTAGAGGCGGGTTGGTATCCCCCTGCGGCGAGGCATGCCCTGTCGCTGATGCCTGAGTCATCCACCCTCTTCGCTATGGAAATGGGTGACTCTCGTTGGCGCTTGGACCTCGTCAAGTCTCTGTCTGTTTATCCAGCCCTTCAGCTGTCCTTGGATTTTTGATCTTACTTCAGAGCTCCTGCACAATATCTTGACGATCCACAAAACATCGACAGTGATTCTCTAAACTCCACAGAAGTATTCCTTTATTCTTCCCCCCGGTAAACTTTATCGAAGATTTGGTTCCATCTCGAAAATCAATCGCGATGATCCATGACCGGCAGAATGAGCGATATCCTACCGTATACACAGGAAAAAAATGTTTTTGCAAAAGCGGTCCGTCTTTTGCAGAAGCTAAGAAATAAAAATGGGTAAGTGGTGCATTGAACTTTCTTAGGGGAACTTATGACTCTTCGTGGATTGCTGATTGTGATCAGCGTAGGAATGCTAGCTGGCTGTGGAACAGGCAAAGATGAGCCTTCCAATGATCAGTTCGAAAGAGCTGTCGCTAACAATGAGAAACTAGCAACAGAAGTTGATCGCTTACGAAATGAACGTGCCAATATTTCAAGCGATTTGGAGACCAACAACGAAAAAGTCAACCAGCTTCAATCCCGAGTCGATGAACTGAATAAGTCGGGAGCTCAGGTCGAAACCGTGTATAAATCTCAGCTTGATACCCAGAATCAAACCCTGGCAGACTATAAAGCCGAATTGGCCAAACTTCAGGTGCAGTTGAATAATGCGCCCACTGCCGATCAGCAGAAACTGACTCAACAGAAGATCACTGATTTGGAATTAAAATCAAAGACTCAGGACCAACAGATCGTGAAGCTGAGAGAACTTTTGCAAACAGCTAAATCGGGTCAAAATGCTGTTGCATTGAAGCTCGCTGAAGAGATCAAAACCGCCAAGACTATCTATGATACTCAGGTCGTGAAATTGACTCAAATGGAAACAGCCAACGCTAAGCTTACTGCTAGCCTTGCTGAACAGCAGGAAGCCAATCGGAAATTGCAGGAGCAGTCGGAACAACTAAGAGTGAAGAACGGTGAGTTGGAAAAAAACTTAGAGGCAGCCAACGCTCGTATCAAACAACTCGAATTGTGTTTAGCCACCCTGCAAGGCAAGTATGAAGAGCTCAAAGGTATCTATAGCCAAACGCAAGATGATCTGGGCAAGACTAAAATTGACTTGGGGGCTGCCCAAGCTAGCGCATCGGCACTGCAGGCAGAACTTTCTGCTTTGAAACTCAAGTATCAGCAGTTGGAAACGACCAATAAGGATCTCACAGCTCAGGTCGCCCAAGCCAAGGCTGATGCTCAAAAAGCTCGTGCCGATGCAGACAAAGCCCGTGCTGATGCGGAGCGTTTTAAAGCCGAAGCCGCAGCTGCTTCTGCGGCTGCTGCGGCAGCCAAGCAGGCTGCAGCCCAGGCGGCAGCCAAGCCAGCCGCTGCCTAAGGACTAAGGATCGAATGGGAGGGCTTTATCGAAAGCCCTCTTTTTTTATGAAGCAGACGAGAGAGGCAGAGCCAGAAGGTCTTCGAGGAAGAAAGCCGAAAGTTCAGCACGACCTTGCAATCTCGACTTTTGGTATATCGCCTGGTTGTGTTGTTTGACGGTCTTTTCGCTGACATCGCGAGTCACAGCTATTTCTTTAAGGCTGAGGCCTTTCAGCAGCAGAAAGGCTGTTTCCTTTTCCGCCGGTGTCAAACCCCATTCGGTAAATTGGCGTTCTATTTCCGAGCGAATATTGGCGGCGTAAGGCGCAATAGAATCTTTCCATCGCTGCAATTCCACCTCCAATTCCTGCCGATTTTTTTCGGTTCTTCGCAAGGCTCCATCCAAAGGTAAGATTTGACGATACCAAACCACAAAAATTCCTAGGAGGCCTAAGAATCCGGCTATGAATTCCAAAACGATATGAGTTGGCGAAACTCCTGTTTGCAGGTCATACCAGCAATCAGCGAACAAAAGCAGGACCATGATGAAGAGCAGCTCGGTGAGCACCCATTTCTGCCGGTTGGTATAACTTTGATCCATAAGTCTTTAATCCTATAGCCTAGGTCCTAAGTCCTAGGCCTAAAAAGTCTTGGCTTGACTGCCATCTGCAACCTAAGTCCCATGGAGTGGCAGACCATTCGGACCGATATAAGTCCACCGTAGGCGGTTCTACGTAATAATTCTTGTTGGGGATTTTACCATGATTCGTCCGATTATGATCAGTCTAGTTTTCGGAGCCGTCTTCAGCAGCTGTTCGCAAATCGCCATGAAATCTGGCTACCAGGTGGAAAAACCTGAGTCGGTATCCACTCGTCGTTCGACTGAGTCCCTGGAAACGGATCAAGGATCCACAGGCGATTTGTCCAAAGATCCGAGTCCTGATCCCGTCGTTAAGCCAGGCGACCCCCCCATTGCAGGCCCGGACCCCAAAGCCCCAATGAATCCACCAGCGGTGATCGGCACGCCTGTTCCGGCGACGGGTAGTCTGACGGTTTCCCTGTCGGTGATCCCGCCAGTTCCTGCTGGAAACTATCGCAACCGAGGTCATGTCAGGGCCGTCTGGGTAACCGATGCCAATGATAAATATCTCAGGACGATTCATGCTTTTGCTGGAGTGAGAGCGGCGAATCTAAGGCGTTGGTTCAGCTTTACCAACGCCACGGCGGATGGAACGACTGGAGCCACTCAAATCACACCCGCAGCAGGATTCCCTCTCAGCACGACTTGGGATTTGAAAGATAAGGCCGGTCAAGGGATGATGACAGGCAATTATAAACTATGGCTGGAATTTGACGAGGCGAATACACCCCTACTGGATCAAGGCAAAAAAGCCAGTGACCCCTTGCAAGCGATCGATGCAGTCGCTGGCTATGAATTTATGATCATACCCTTTACCTTAACGCCGCAGGCTTCTATGAAGACCGATGCGAGCAATGCAGTCTTCAAGGATGTCGTGATCAAGCACAATCCTTAATGCAAAAACCCGGAATGATCCTAAATGGATGTTCCGGGTCTGCAAATTCGTCATTCAATCGAAAGGAATTTCTTAGACGCAGGTGCCTTCTGGAAGACCGAGGTCAACTCCAGAATCTTTTTGCACCCAGCAGATGTTTGCATGCATCAGGCCATAGATTCCGCCTGTTCCGCAAGAACCGCCGCGGGATGTCACCCCGTAGACGCGCCATTCGCCATTCAGCAGTTTGCCGAACACGGGGCCGCCGCTGTCGCCCTGACAGGAATCTTTGCCACTGCCGCCGAGGCTGACTTCATTGCTAGTCAGCTTAGTGATTTTAGCCTCCACTTCGAATTTGACCCCGAATCCACCGTCATCTCGGTTACCAAAGCCAATGATGCGGCCGGTTTTACCGATAGCGAGCAATTCCTTTTTCTCTTCTTCAGCCGTCAACACTGGAACGTAGGCGCTAGCAGGAAGATTCAAGGGCTTGCTCAAAAGAATATAGGAAATATCATTGGTGGTTCGATAAAGGGGAGAAGCCTTCAGAACGATCGCTGGATATTCGCCAACGACGCGACCGCCCTCTTTGCCTTCGCCGATGTAAACCGATACATTGGAAGCCTTAAAGCCAACGGCACAGTGGGCTGCTGTGATAACAATAGTAGGTGCAATAGCTGTTCCGGTGCAGTACATGCTACCACTCTTTTGCGTGATAGCAACGACGTTTTGCCAAGTACCGGTGCTGGTTTTGGTGCCGCCATAGACTTTTTGCTGGCTCTGCTCTGGATCTGCAGATCCGCAAGCAATAGAAAGAGCTAGCACCAAGAAAGAGGGAACCAGAGCTACGGTCTTTTTCAATCCTGCTAATGTTTTCATGCTCGCCTACCTTTTTTTGAGATTTATGGAAACTCAAGCATCTCTACTGACTGACTAGCCAGGTTCAGTTAAAAAAGGCAGTCAAAAAAAATGAAGGGGCGGTTTTTAGGCCGTTTAGAGGCACTGTTAAGGTGGCTATTTTGGGCCTTCAAGAGCTGATACAGAAGGAGATTGAAAAGAAAGATGAAGAGCAGTTAAGAAAAAATGGGTTTCGCATAGAAACCCACGATTCAAAATTGCTAAAATGCATTATGGGGGGAGAGCGCGTCGTTGCACTCAATTCGATAGAATACCTGGATTGAGATTGCACGATTCGAGTTCAACCGCGGCTGTCAGCCCATCGGAAAAAACGATCGAGGGTCCTTCCGAACTGAAGACGAGTTCGAAAGTACTGCTCGGAATGCTGGTGCTAGCGTTGCGGAAAATTTCACCCGTGAGTGTTCCCTGAATGGGTGTGCAGTTAGCACCACTGCCGAGCTCGAGCATCTTATAGTGCATGACGACCGTTAGGCCACTGCTGAGAGTGGAGCTGACACTTCCAGAAACAATCGTCGTTTGACTGAGCGCAGCTGTAGCAAGCGTGATTTTTTGACGCACAACAAGTTCATTCTTGGTTTCGACCCGAGTGCTCAAAGACGAGGTCTTGGCTTTGGCGTCGGTAATTTTTTGGTCGGATTGGAAGCTTAGTTTCTTATCGATGCTAACCACGCCGTCAGCAAAAGACGTCCTTGAAATCTGCGATTTTTGACTGCTGGTGGCAGACAGTGCATTGGCGCTGACGACGGTGCCATCGGCCAAAACTAAGGTGCGATCGCGCAGCCTTTGGGACTGA
>JBGSRE010000425.1:0-6140 GCA_041737755.1 Oligoflexus sp. | reverse complement strand
CATCTCTGCCACTTGGACGTGACGCTGGGCAGGCTCATCGAAAGTCGAGGAAATCACCTCGCCACGAACCGAGCGCTCCATATCCGTCACTTCTTCGGGACGTTCGTCGATCAGAAGGACAATCAAAATTGCTTCTGGATGATTCTTCTCAATCGAGTGAGCGATATTCTGCAGCAACACCGTTTTACCAGTCCGCGGAGGCGCAACGATCAGAGCACGCTGGCCTTTGCCGATGGGACACATGATGTCGATAATTCGAGTGGAATAGTTCGACCCCGAAACTTCCATCTTGAACTTCTGCATCGGATAGAGCGGAGTCAAGTTGTCGAAAAGAATCTTATCGAATCCAGGATCGGGTGCTGCACCGTTGACCGCTTCCACCTTGAGCAAGGCAAAGTAGCGCTCGCTGTCCTTAGGAGGGCGAATCTGGCCGGAAACCGTATCACCGGTGCGCAGGTTAAAACGACGAATCTGCGAAGGTGATACATAAATATCATCAGGACCTGGCAAATAGTTATAGTCGGGAGCACGAAGGAAACCAAAGCCATCTGGCAATGTTTCCAGCACGCCTTCACCGTAAATAACTCCACCACGCTCCGATTGAGCTTGCAGCAAAGCAAAGATGAGGTCTTGTTTTCGCATGCTACTGGAGCCTTCTACGCCCAGTTCACGTGCGAGTTTATTCAGATCGGAAATCCTACGTTCTTTCAGTTCCTTAAGGTTGATGTCAACCTGCTGAGGGCTGCCAGAACCTGATGCAGATGGAGTTTGAATCACAGGTTGGTTCTCGGTCAGAGCTTGTTCGGGTTCGCTCTTTTCAACTTTAGCAACTGTAGCCCGTTTGGTCTTGGTTGCCGCCGCCGATGCCGATTTATCCCTTTCTGTCATAGGTTAGCTCTCTTAAAAAAAGGTGGGTAGTCAAACAATGAAACTTTGGGTTGGGAAAAGCCGTGAGAAAAGCTCCAGGCAATATAGAAAAATTCTTCAGCATAAGTCGGTTTTTGAGTGAAGAAAAAATAGACGGAAATTGGCAGGTTAAACGGTTTTGAATCGAATGCCCTTTCCATATAATGTTGGATATTCCATTCCTGCTGAATTGTCAATTGCAAATGGCTTATCCCCCAGCAATCTGTCATCCCTTCCCAGAACGAGATTGCCTGAATGCCCTGATCCCCGTGGATAGGCAGAAAGCGCCAGCTTTGGTACAATTAATCCAGGCAGCAGCCAGCATAAAGATCACCCATCCAAAGGCGAGAGCCCCATGAAAAGCATCGTGCCCTTCACCGCTTTGGCGGTATTAGCTTGGAGCATAGCCTCAAGTCCCGCTCGTGCCCAAATGGTTTCCACCGAAGAGAGATTTCAGGACCTCTTCGTCACAGCCGGCTATGGCACAGCCTTTGGGGCCGCTTTTGGGGCTGCTCTTCTGAGCTTTCAACCCAAACCTGACCAGAACCTACGCTTTATCGCGATTGGCGCCTCGGTTGGATTCATTGGGGGAAGCTTGCTAGGCTCCTATGTTATCTTTTCACCGGTCTTTACTGGCCAGACTGGTGATAAACAAAAAAACACGCTGATGTCTGCTGATAAGCCAGGAATCCGCATTGTTCCTGACCTGGATCCAAGTCGTGGATTTCGCCTGACGAGTCTGGAAGGCCAGTGGACTATGCTGCGTTTCTAAAAATTAACTAGTCTCTGGCGCGAAATTGAAAATTTCGCCCAGAGACTATCCAGAGCGAAGCGAAGGATCTCGTGGAATCAGGCACTTATCGGCGGGATCCTTCGTCGTTTCACTCCTCAGGATAGTCTCTGGCGCTTTAGGCGCCAGAGACTAACTGTACAATTCTTCGAGCAAAGCATAGGCCCGGCGAAGGTGCGGAATGACTATCGTTCCGCCGACAACAGTGGCGACATTGACAGACTCTTCCTGCTCGGCTCTTGTGCAACCCAAACGGTAAGCCTGAATGATGTGATAATTGATACAGTCATCACAACGCAAACTGGCGGAAGCCACCAGTCCCATGAGTTCCTTGGTTTTGGCTGAAAGCGCCCCTTCCAAATAAGCATTGTGATCGACATTGTAGATTCGCTTCAGCAGTTTGTTATCGGCCGAATCAACAATCCCGTTTAAGCGTGCGCGTTCCATTAAAAACGTCGCCGCCAATGGGCTGCGCGCTTTGACTTCATCTTCCGAGAATACATAAGTCGGTTCGGTCGCTGAGCTTTTCATAGCGGTTCCTTATTCAACAATGCGACCCACCAGATCGTAATCGTGGGCATCCGTGATGCGAACCATCTGGATCGTTCCTGGTACGAACTTGCCTTCGTTGATGTAAACCACTCCATCAACCTCAGGAGCTTGAATGGACAAGCGACCTTCCGCCAGCAATTCCGATTCGTCCGACAAGCCTTTAACCAGAACGGGCAAAGTCTGGCCAACAAATTCCTGCATTTTTTCCCAAGACAGCTCTTTTTGCAGCTCCATAATTTCGGCCTGACGACGGGTCTTTACGTCTTCATCTATCTGACCCGACATACGTCCGGCTGGTGTGCCGTCTTCCTGCGAATAGGTGAAGCAGCCCAGGTGCTCAAACTGCTGCTCCTCCACAAATTCCTTAAGCTCTAGGAATTGCTCTTCCGTCTCACCAGGAAAGCCCACCATAACCGAAGTCCGAATGGCAACTCCAGGGACACGTTCACGCAAGCGAGCAAAGGCTCGGCGGAGATCGTCCCGGGTCACACCACGATTCATCTTCTTCAAGATCTCATCGCTGGCATGCTGCACGGGTATGTCTAGATATTTACAAATTTTGGGATGGTCAGCCATGAACTCAATAAATTCTTCGCTGATATTTTCAGGATAAACATAAAGCAATCGAATCCACTCTATGCCTTCGACTTCCACTAATTGGCGAAGCAAGGGCAACAGATCCGATTCACCCCAATCACGGCCATAGGCGGCCAGATCCTGGGCAATCAAATTGATTTCTTTCACACCTTGACCGGCTAGATCTTGTACTTCCTTGACCACATTCGGCACGGGGCGGGAGCGAAGTTTACCGCGAATTGCTGGAATGATGCAAAAGGCGCAATTGTGTTGACAACCTTCTGCAACCTTCACATAGGCCGAAGAAGATGAAAGAGTATTTTTCTTGGGCAAAGTTCCGTCATAGAGATAATGAGTCCGCTTGGCTTTGACTGTACCCTGCGGCAGATCTTCGGTAAGAAATTCGGCGATTTGTGGAAATTCATCAGTACCGATAAACAGATCCACTTCCGGCAGACCTTGCACCAGCTGCTTTTTATAGCGTTGAGTGAGACAACCGGCGACAACGAGTTTCATATGAGGCTTGGTTTTTTTAATCTCGGCTGCTTCGAGAATAGTTTGCACACTTTCCTCTTTGGCAGCCTCAATAAACCCACAGGTATTGATAATCACAGCATCGGCTTCTTCGGCATCGTCCGTCACCGACCAATCATCGGCGAGCATTGAGCCCAGCATGACCTCGGAATCAACCCGATTGCGTGCGCAGCCCAATGAAATGAGATGGACTTTCCGACTTTGGGAAGTTATGACTTCCATGTTCTGCTGACTCCTTTTGGCAAGTCTGTAGCGGGAAGGCGATAGAAATCATTTTATATGCCAATCTAGCACTTCTTTGGGATTAAGTGACAGGGCCTGCTGTAGCTAACACCAGAGCCCAAAAACAGCAAGGATAAAGTATGGCTGGACTTGTTTCGATCAATGGCCACATCACGCCGATTGAGGAAGGGCTAGTCCCCGCCCAGGATCGAGGTTTTTTATTCGGCGATGCTATCTTTGAAATACTAGCAAGCCGGAATGGAAGAATCATGGATTTTGCGGCGCACATCGCCAGATTCCGTCGCGCAGCCGAACAATGCCGCATGCCTATTCCCTGGTCCGATGCAGAGCTGCAATTTGAAATGGAGCATCTGCTTAGTCTGACCGGTTTTCAGCAGAGTTCACTGCGACTGCTCGTGAGCAGAGGTACCAGCGCCGGGATGAAGCAAGATCCCGGCTTGAAAACAAACCGCTATATTTTCTGCACAGCTGCGCCGCTACCAACCGAAGGTCAACTCGAAGCAGGCCTTCTACTCAAAACCAAAAAAAATCCGCAGAATCCTCGAGGAGAACTCATAAAAAACCCCAACTATCTGCCCAATATTGTGGCGCAAGCCGAGGCCAAGGAAGAGGGTTTCGAAGAAATTCTTTGGATCAATAGCGACGGAGAAATCACTGAGGCCGGGACGGCCAATATTTTTCTTATCAGTCGCGAAGGCGATTTGGTGGAGATCGCCACGCCTCCGCCAGCAGTCGGCATACTCTCAGGCGTGACAAGGGCTCGGGTCATCGAACTTCTCAATCGAAGTCAGATTCCGGTCACAGAACGCAGCATAAGTATCGAGGAATTACCGAGATTTGACGAGGGCTTCGTTACTTCCAGTCTACGCGGACCATTTCCGATTAGCCGTATCGACAAGCATCGCCTTCATAGCACGCGTCCGCAGGCGGTTTTTCAACATATTCTACGTTTGTATCGCAGTTGGGAGAGTCACGAAGGGGATGGCAGTCAGGGGGCTGAATCCCCCCTTAACTAGTCTCTGGCGCCTAAAGCGACAGAGACTATCCTGAGGAGTGAAACGACGAAGGATCTCGCCGATAAGTGCCTGATTCCACGAGATCCATCGCTACGCTCTGGATAGTTTCTGGCGCTTAAGCGCCAGAAACTAACTAAAGCTTACTTTTTTTCGACTTTGCTCACCTGAGGCTCGGCTTTTTGCTCGCGAGCCTGATCAATCACATTCTGCAAGGATTGCTGCTCGGATGTGAGTGTATGCTTGCGCATCTCTTCCATAATATTATGGCGAGTCGTGTATTCCGAGTTATTGAGAATAACCTGGCGACCCTTACGATTTTTCAAATTGAAGATCACCGGCGCTTTGAGATTTGCAGTCATTTTTTGCGGATCACTTGGCATGGTTATAATCACGGATACCACAGCATCTTCTTCAGCCACGATATCTAAATCACCCACTTCCGCCTCATTGACCTCGACCAAATAATCGGGTTTGAAGAGCAACGGGTTGATCAAGACAAACGCGATCGATCCATCTTCAAGAGATTGCAGCCATTTGAAAGGGGAATCCTGATCATGATCCAGAAGCACATACTGCTTGAGTTCAGGAAAACCAATGATGCCGGCGGGAAGGGCGATGACGTCCTTCTCATCGATCTCAATATCACCGAACCTGGTTGTCTTAACCTTGATCAAGGCCCTGTCTCCTCGGTTGGTATCACTTGTGCGTATGGGGTCTATAGATAAGTGTAGCCTATCTTCCCGGACTCAACAAGGTCTCTGTCCTAAGACTTTTTCGGCTCAGACTTTTTCACAGTTCGACTCACTTTCTTGAGCGGTGAGCCTGTGATCGGCGTATCTGTTTCACCAAACATTTCAGCAGCCTGTTCGACACTTTCGACATCAGTTTGGGAAGCCTGACGGTTTTCATCCTGAATTCTCTGATAGACTTCCTCGCGATGGACAACTGTGCTCGGGCTGGCCTTGATGCCAAGACGGACCTGCTTTCCTTTGATTTGCATGACCACGATTTTTATGTCGTCGCCAATCGAGATCCCCTCTCCGACCTTTCTTGTTAAGACCAGCACCTATTAACCCTCCCTGGCATGAGGCGCAAATTCTTTGAGCCTAGAATCACTGTATGAAATTCATCAATGAAGGCTGCAGAAGCTTATTGGAAGCTTGCAGCGTGCTTTGCAATACACTTTCAGTCCGTTTAAAATCGGACGTAACTCGATAGACATCAGCATCCTCGATTCGTGAAAGATCTGATTGAGTGAGCTGCTTATTAAGCTCCAACTTTTTAGAGGTTTCATCGATCGCATTATAGATAGCACCCAATGTCGCCTGATAACTCGAAGTCTTGTCCAATTGAAAGTCAAGTTCATGCATCGCTTTTTGAATGCCCTGGATATCGTTCGTATGCAAGGCGTCGGTGAGTATTTGCAGAGTCGTGATCATGCCGAAGCGACCTTTCTCCCGCTCATCGGCACTGGGCTCAAACAAATTGCGGGCCTGAAGATTGACTTGACGAAAGGTGCCGTC
>JBGSRE010000397.1:0-2972 GCA_041737755.1 Oligoflexus sp. | reverse complement strand
CTTCGGCCTATGGCGGCTAGGGATTTGGTTTCTTTGGCTAAAAGCTTTGGCAAGCGGGAGACGCCCGCCCAAAACCTGATGCCCTATACTGCTGGCGCCGCAGCCCCGGCGCTGGGTCTCTTACCATTCTCTCTCAGCTTCCGGTTTGTTGGCGACGATCGCTTCAATCTTCGCCATCACTTCAGCCGTAAGTTTCGGCACTGCTGCATTGGCTTTCAGAGTTTCCGCCAACTGATCAGCGCGCGAAGCCCCCAAGATCACCGTACTCACGTGAGGATTTTTCAAACACCATGCTATAGCGAGTTCACTGGTGCTGAGGTCCAAGTCACGCGCTAAGGCCGTCAAGGCTTTGGTTTTGGTGATCCGCACTTGCCCTTCAGGGCTTTCAAAATCGCGACGTAGCCACTCATAGCCCGGCAGATTCATGCGCGAGTCAGTCGGGACACCGTCATTGTATTTGCCGGTCAAGACCCCAGACGCCAAGGGCGACCAGATCGTCGTCCCTAGGCCCAGATCACGATAAGCGGCGCTGTATTCAGCCTCGACCCTTTGCCGGTGGAAAAGATTGTATTGGGGCTGTTCCATGGTCGGCGGGGTCAAACCATGTTCACGGGCCAGACCATAGGCCGCAAAGATCTGCTGGGCACTCCATTCCGAGGTTCCCCAGTACAGCACTTTGCCCTGCACCACCAGTTCGTGCATGGCTCTGACTGTCTCTTCAATTGGAGTCATTGTGTCGGGGCGATGACAAAAATAAAGATCAAGATAGTCGACACGCAGTCTTTTCAAAGCCGCATCGCAGGCATCGCGCACGTGTTTTTTGCTCAAACCCTTTTGGGTTGGCTTGGAGCCCCCCCAATACACTTTAGACGAAACGCAGTAGCTATCGCGCGTCCAGCCTAATTCAGCGATGGCTTTGCCCATGATCACTTCCGACTGCCCTTCCGCATAGGCTTCGGCATTGTCGAAAAAGTTGACCCCAGCTTCGTAAGCCATGGTCAAAAGGCGTTTAGCGCTATCGGTGTCCACCTGGTTATGAAAAGTTACCCACGAACCCAAGGATAGTTCACTCACTTTAAGTCCAGAATTGCCAAGACGACGGTATTGCATGGATATCCCTCATGAAAAGAAATGCTGAGCCTTGCGGCCAATTTCCTTTATAGGCTCGGGCCCCAAGAAAGCAAAAGACTTTTCCTGATCCGCGCTAGACGGTCCCACTTAAGTACTGTTCGCGTCCAATTCATAGGGACGCTCTTCGATATTTCACTCTCTATTCAAGTAACGGGTGAAGTACCTTGTTCACGAGCAGCAAACGAAGCTGGATTCGAGGATGAATTTGGAGCTATTGTCAAAAGTTCTCAGCAAAGGAGAATCATGGTGGTGAAATCCCTGCATCTGGAACAAACCGAAGTTGTGCATACTCTTTTAGCTCTAGCGGATGTTCCCAGCCTCCTCTTGGATCCTCAGCACCAGATCCAAGACTTTAGCAGTATGAGCTTGCGCCTTTTTCCCAGTCTAGCCAAAACTCAGCAAATCCATGAATTCGCTCAGCCAGAAGAAGCCAAGCTCCTCACCCAACTGGTCCAAAAAGCGGAGCATTCGCAGGAAGCTGTCAGTCTTTCTATTTTTCACAAGAAAGCCGATCAACAGCCCCAGCATTTGCTTTGGAAAGCACAGAGACTGCGCAATCAAAAGCAGGAGCTCCGGGGCTATTGTCTGGCTGCTCACGATCTGACTTACAGTGACAAGCTGGAAGAGGAACTGCAGAAATCATTCCGCATGATTCGCGATCAAAAAATGGCTCTCGATGAATCTGCAATCGTGGCCATGACCGATCATCGGGGCCGCATCCTTTACGTCAATGATACTTTTTGCCGAATTTCTGGCTACGAACGGCAGGAATTGATCGGCAAGACTCATGCACTCTTGCAATCGGCTTATCATGACAGCGAGTTTTTTCGTGATCTTTGGCGGACCATTGGCGCCGGCAAAGTTTGGAAAGGCGAGATTTGCAACCGAACTAAAAATGGCGCTATCTATTGGGTCGACACAACCATTGTCCCCTTCCTCAATGAACAGGGAAAGCCCTATCAATACGTGGCTATTCGCTTCGATGTAACCGAGAAGAAGTTCATTCAAGAAAACCTGGAAAAGGAACGCATGCGCAGCATGTATGCTGAGAAGATGGCCAGTCTTGGCGAATTGGCGGCAGGAATCGCGCATGAACTCGGTAATCCTGCGGCCTCTATCAATGCCTGGTTGGACGTTATTGAATTGCAGTATGAGCGGGAAAGTCTGGATTTAAATATGTTCATGCAAACCGTGCCCAAGGTGAGGCGCGATGCCAAACGCATGCGTGATATCATTCGGGGCATGCTCACCTATGCGCGAGACGGCTCTCGGGATCCCTTTCAAAGCGAGGGGGTGAAAACGATCCTGCAAACGGTAGTGGATTACTGTGGCTATAAACTCCGCAAGACCGATGTCAAGATCACCCTTCTTGTGCCCAATCCCTATCTGACCTTTGATTGCCGCATTACGGAAATCAGCCAAATGCTGGTCAACTTTATTCTCAATGCTTGCGATGCTGTCCAGGAACTGGAAGAGAAATGGATTGAAATCTCGGCCGTAGAGGCCTCGGGCCAGGTGGTTTTCAGCATTACCGACAGCGGCCATGGGATACCGGATGAAATCGCCGATAAAATCTTCCAACCCTTTTTCACCAGCAAACCTGTCGGTCGCGGCACAGGCTTAGGCTTGAGCATAGCCAAATCTATCATTGAAAATCATCAGGGCAAGATTAGCTTGGATCGGTCCTATATTCACACACGGTTTATCATGAGCCTTCCCAGGCACCAGCAGAATGAGAGCGCGGAGTCGGGTGATTAGTCTGGGACGGTAAATTCAGCGATCGATAGACGCTCTCTTTCAACACATCAAGATCAAAAGGCTTGCGCAAGCAGGCATGAGCC
>JBGSRE010000368.1:0-2732 GCA_041737755.1 Oligoflexus sp. | reverse complement strand
AGATTTTCAGAAAGACTGTGTATGACCCGGCAAAAATAACCGATAACGAGATGCTCTATCTTGGTCAGGTTGCGTCTGCTAAGAATTTCCCCGGTATTGGCTCTTCGAGCCCTTATAATTCTAAAGCTGGTGGTATTAGTTTCCGAGTCTATACAGATAAGAATGGTGGAATAAACAATGTTCATCCGAGGTTCGAAAATGAATGAGCCATCGAATCTAGCAGAAAAGGCTGTGAGCGAGCTTTTTCAATTTTCGGACTTTTCATTGGCCGATTTAGTGCTACTTGCGGAAGAGGGTCATGGTTTCTGTGGAGATGATGGATACTATCGGCTGACATATCCGAATGACCGTGATGAGTACGAGGCAGCTCAAGAAGGTGCAAGCGAGATTCCTGAAGGAAAAGTCGAAATAGGTTATTGGACCGGTACGACCTCAGAAGTATTGGTAGATTTGGCTTGGTACCTAAAAATGCTCAAAGAACACCTGATTTTGAAAGGTGAAAGCGACCTAGCGAAAAGAGTTGAGAGTATTCTTATAAAATCAGGTCAGAATTAGTAGGGCGAACACCAAGCTATATCAGCCGCTTTTAACCCGCCGTATTAATCTACGGCATGGCCGATCTGCTTGTGCCCGTGTTGCCTAACACCAAAAAGCTAACTGCCTAGTCCTTCGATATCAATAGATAGGTTTGGAATGATGCAGTTGTTTGTGAAAACAATTCCCTTTTTTTCAGGAGCTGGGGCAGGGCGTGTGAGAGGAAGAATTTTCGAAACGACCCAACCCCACTTTGGTTTGGATGAATCATAGCCAAAAGTAGGATCGTCGATGTCAACGAGATGGCGTTCGTGATCTGCAACCCACGATTTTTTTGTCTTGTATTGGAAGCTTTCCTTGAAAACAATAATCCCTATGATCCGAGCTTTTGAAATCCCTGCCACTTTATGACCAAGCGGTCCTGGGGTTTCGATGAGCGCGAGTGGACAACCCTTGTGTCTTGCGGGCAAAGCATAGGATCGCGTCTCAACGGTTTTTTGTCCCAAAAGCAGCATTTGGGACCATGGCCATTGGATATTGATTCCTGGAAGTATTGGGATATCGCTCACAGGCTTAACTCTGGCTCCCTTATAGGCAATACCTTGCTGGGCTGAGGGCCAGTAAAAATGCTGTCAGCTTCTATCTCAGCCTTCTTGGAGTCATCGACCATGCTTTTATTAGCTGCATGACGAGTTCGCTCGTCCCAATTGATGGACTGCGAGGTAGTTTTGAAGGACTTGACGTTGCCGATAACGTCGCAGCAATCCTTCTTGTTGTCCCAGAGATCCTGGTACTGATAGTAGTCCTTGAGGCCATTGCCGATATAGCAGGTGTTGAAGCGAACTTTGTGTTTCTTGCACTCCTGCTGAACCCATTTGTAGTAGTAGGCGATTTCTTCGTCCGAGTAGCGCTTGTGCCCGCGCTGTTCCCAGAGTTCGGGTTTATAGAAGCTCTTGATATCGATTCCGGTCGTCTTCGACATGTTATTGATCGATTGGGTCGAAAGTCGGACAAATCCGGCCAGGATGCTTGGCGTCCCAGTGTCAGCCAATTCCGCGATAAAATCCTGATCATAGAAGGGCAATACTGGGGCTTGATCGCGCGATTTGAAACGATCAGCCAAGGAATCTGGATCCGTAAAATACCCATCAGGATATTTTGGAAACAGTGGGTTAATACGAACAGTGGTCCAAAACCCCGCATCCGATAGTTTTTTAAGAGCAGCCAGCCGTCTTTTATAGGAAGGTGCGCCGGGTTCAATGGTTCGTATGAAGCTATTGTTGTTGCCAGCAATGGAAAACTGGACCGAACAGAGATTGATGTCCAGAAGGCTCATATAGTCATCGTGCGCGACCAGATCGGATCTAGTAAAAATTACATAGGGATAGCGATAGAATTTGAAAATCTTGAGCAGCTCTTTGGTAACGCCATACTTGGTATCGAGCCACATGAAGCTATCGCTCATGGATCCTACCCGCAGTGGAACCCGCTTTTCCATGACTTCGCGCCACTTGCTGGGGCGATTGGTCTCGAACACGGTATAGAAAATCTTCCGAACTTCGGCTAGATCAACCGGAAATGGTTGGGGTCGGTTCCAGTAGCCATGGACCGATAGTGTTTCTTTCGCATAGCAGTAGCCGCAATCATGAAAGCAGCCCCTGCCATAGGTATCGATTTCAAAGGCGTAATGGCATTTGCTGCAGCTTGAATGATAGTTGACCAGCTTAAGGCCGGTCTTGAAAACGACGCCTCCGCGAGGCTCTTCATCGAAGCGGGCAGCGATCTTATCGTAAACACCCCAATCAAAAGTGTCGGGATATTTGGTGCTTTTAAGAGAATCCAGTTTGGCTCGCATTGCGGCTTCGATGGGACCCAGGGGAAGTGGTGGCTGGACTCTGGGTAAGGCAGCGCTCGATTCGTCTGAAACGAGTCGGATCATTCGTTCGTTAGCGAAATCCTGGTTCCTATCGCTCATGGTATGGCCCACCACTGTTAAAGATAGGGCGATTTAGCATGTTAATGCATGGAATGGAAGATGAATTTTCTCGGTCTCGGATCTCACTGGACGAGTTTAAAAAAATTTATAAGCAGCAAATATTTAATAGAAAATGTGCTTTTTCGAAAAAGAGTTAATTCGCAACAGATCTGTGACGGGACGACTCAAGCTTTACAAAGCTTGATTGGGTAATTACATAGAT
>JBGSRE010000350.1:0-2089 GCA_041737755.1 Oligoflexus sp. | reverse complement strand
CCGGGAGCAGCTCTCGTCTCTGCGGCTATCGACCGAACAATGCTGCCGGCAACTCAGAGGCTGCGGGAACTGGAAAAGAGTATACTTGGCAGAGCAATTGCCGCGGATCCGACTGTCAGATTCTAAACATTTTCGCGCACTACTCGCTGCAAGAAAATCTGGGAATCAATCAGACTCTCATCATCGAAGCTTTTCAAAACCCGCAGTTTAGCGGTTCACCCGTCGCCAATATTCAAATCGCAGGGTTTGATGCCTCACGCCCCAATTCTACCAATCTGGAAGAAATGTATCTGGCGTCCGGCGAATACTATTTTCGAGCTTACTTTACGACTGGGCTTGCCCAGCCGACTCCCTATCCTATGGATGGCATGATCCTCGTTGGTGACAAGCCAGTCGGTGTCTATGGCGCGCTATCAGGAGCCAAAAGAGTCCTCGTCAAAATGGACTCGAAGCCCGAGGTCGTGAACATTTATATCAATCAGCTCTTCAAGAAGCCCGGTAGTGAACCCGCCAGCAACGCTCGCATTCGCTTGCGAATCAGCGTCCCGACCGGCCTTTATATTCCCGCCGATCGGGATATCCGGATCCTGCTGCTCGATAGCCCCGATATCGACGAACGTCCCGCTTACAACTTTGCGCTGAGTACCAACCTTCTCCTGATCAAGGGTCAGGAAACGACCACGGAATTCGTCAGCCCCAGCCTTGCCCCCAAGGCCTACTATCTTTTTGCCTTCGTCGATAGCAATGGCAATGGATTCTATGACGACCCAGAAATGGGCGCATTTTACCTCGAAAAACAGGAGGTTTCGAGCTTCCCGGTCGAACGTGATCGCACCCGTAGCCTGCAGTTAAGTCTGCAGTCTTACCCGGACCGTTGAAGTTTTTGCGAGCTTCTGGCCTCGGAGCCTGACCGGGCTCCGGGGCTCTTTTATTCGTCGCCCTACCCCAAGGAAACCCATCCAAGAAGCCACACCCAGTGCCCTTGCCCCGCCGGGTGGAATTGGATATAGTCCCCTCTTCTTTGTCACACTCGCCCCCGAAAAAAGGACAAGCCGATGCAAGAGAGTGTTGCCCCACGCCGAAAAAAAGGCTGGATGAATTTAAAAGTGACCCAGGTCTTTGAAGAAACCTGGGATACCAAGACTTTTCTTATGGAGGATGCCGAGGAAGGCTCCTGTCCATTCGACTATATCGCCGGTCAGTATTTAACTTTCCGTTTCGATGATATCAGCGAACGACCTATCGCTCGCTCCTACACCATGTCTAGCTCGCCCAATCAGAAGGGCTTTGCGGCTGTCACTATCAAGCGGGTCGTGGGCGGATTAGTCAGCAATTACTTCTGCGATAAAGTTGCACCTGGAGCGATTTTGAAAGCCCGTGGTCCCATCGGTCGGTTCGCCTGGGATTCCACCCGCTGCAGGAAGCAGTTGGTCATGGTCGGCGCTGGGAGCGGAGTCACCCCTTTCATCAGCATTCTGCGGGAATATGCCGATACCCTCGGGCAACCCGGATCGCCAGAAGCCATGACGCTCCTGGTCGCCTATCGTTCCAAAGAAGATCTGATCTGCTGGGAAGATCTGCAGGCATTAAAAAATAAGCCGGGTATTCGCATTATCACCACGCTAACGCGCGAAGATGCACGTAACGAAGGCTATTTGCACGGTCGGCCCGATGAGGCGATGCTTGGCGGAGTGTGCGAAGGAACTTTCGCCGATGCAACGTATATGACCTGTGGACCAGATGCTATGATGAAAAGCGTCCGAGCCTTTCTCCAAAGTCAGAGCGTCCCAGACGAGCACATCATGCTGGAATCGTTTGGCGATTGAAATCATCCGCTCGATGTTTCCGAATCTTTTTTCGTATCCCCAAAGGCGATAGTATCGCTGCGGGGTTCGATCCATGCTTGGGGATAAAGCGGCAAGGGCACCCCCCCCTTGCTGGCCAAATCCAGGAACTCCCGTTCCATCGCCAATTGCATATCGCGATCGATCGGCGCGTCCGCTGGCGTAGCTGTCAAAGCAAAGGCCAAGCCTGTCCCGCAATCTAATAGCAGCTGCATAATGCGTAGATTTAAATCCTCAACCACCGC
>JBGSRE010001011.1:0-12608 GCA_041737755.1 Oligoflexus sp. | reverse complement strand
ATGCCCATGCCGAGTGCTTTACCCTGACCATGGGTGGACGCATCTCACGCAGCCAGCTGCATATTGATTTGGAAGATTCGGGTGCATCGGCGAAAATGGACGGTCTTTATATTGGTCGCCAGCAGAGTCATCTGGATCATGTGACCACGGTTCGACATTTGGCTCCGCATACGACCAGCAGTCAGGTTTACAAAGGCATTCTCTATGACGATTGCCGAGCGGTGTTCAATGGCTGTATTCAAATCGCTAAGGATGCTCAGCAATCGGCTGCACAGCAGCTGAATAAAAACCTTTTGATGAGCAGTACAGCGGAAGTGGATTCAAGGCCTCAGTTACAGATCGACGCCGATGATGTGAAGTGTTCGCATGGAGCCACCATTGGCCAACTGGATCCGATGCAGATCTTTTATCTGCAAAGCCGCGGCATCACGAAAAGCGATGCTGAGCAGCTGCTGGCCAAAGCCTTCGTGCGTGACCTGACCTATCGAATTCAGGACCCACTGATGCAGAACCGCATGCTCAGCCTCTTGGAAAATTACGGCGGTATTACAGTTTAATTTTTGGCATGAGGAATATGATCGTGTCTTTGGAGCAGACCAGTGACTTTGAGCAAAGGAGTATCCCGATGGACGTCAAGATGATGATACAACCGACGCCAAACCCATATGCAAAGAAAATTATTTGCAATTTGGATTTGAAGACCAAGGGTAAAATCACCTTTTCGTCGGCTGAGGAATGTGCCCATATTCCGCTTGGCAAGGCACTGTTTGAAATTCGCGGTGTCACTCAGGTGCACTTTTTTGAAAATGCTATTACTTTGACTCAGGATAGTTCGGTGTCCTGGGATGAGATTTTGGAAACTGCACGCAAGCTCATCAAAGCCCTATTGCCGGAGCATAATCCAGAATTTCAGTCTCCTGAAGAACGACGGCGGAATGAATTGAGTCCAGAACTGACAAAGATTGAAGAGATTCTAGACCGAACCATTCGCCCTGCGCTGCAAGGTGATGGCGGCGATTTGGAAATTCTTAAACTGGAAGGCCACCTCCTCACCATTCGCTACGAAGGTGCCTGCGGCACTTGCCCCAGTTCCGTGACGGGCACCCTGGCAGCGATTCAGGGAATTTTGCGCGATGAATTTGATCCCGAAATCGAAATCATTCCTTTGCAGGATATCCCTGCCTCGTACTGAGTTTTCTCTGAACTTGAATGGATGGAGAGTAAACCCGGCCTGTATGGAATTGCAGCCGGGATGGAAATGACCAGGAAGCCTTTCCTGGGATTAGGGCCACCATTATGCCCCATCAGGCCGCGGGGGCAAGGTCTCGGATGGCAGTTCCAAACCACCAGAAAATCCGGATAATTTTGCCAGCTGCTGTTCGTTTAACTCGATGAAAAGGACCCGACCTCGAGCGAGCACTCGACCACTTAAATCCTCGATTCGACCTTCGGTATATATCTTTCGACCCTCGCGCCGCGAGATTTCTCCGTGCAAGACCAATTCCGTGTTCAGCGGTACGAAAGTAATGAAATCCGTCTCCAGATTAAGTGCCACGACCTTGAATCCATGGGTCCACACAGCACCACCACAAATTTCATCCAGTGCCGCTGCTTGAGCCCCCCCATGGGTATGACCAGGAGGGCCTTCTGCACCAGGACCAAACCAAATTCGGCCTTTGAGGATGTCTTTATCTTTGGTCTTATAGTAGCGAATTCGAATTCGATCGCCATCTGGATCACCGGATACAAATGATCGAACAATGTTGGCAAAGGGCAGTTGAATTTCCTGCCAATCATCGGCCAGTGGAGCCAGAGTCACCCTGTGTTTTGTCATGGGACACCTTACCTACTTGGTTTTCAGTGTAAACGAAGTGATATTACTCCGCTCATGTCCCGGAGCGAAACAGCTTTTCACTATGGAACGCTCGGTAAACGACCAGCATGATATCGCATAGTCATGTTGGTTTGGCCACGGCTTGATGCACGCATCCTTTTTACTATTTTCATTAGGGAGCTTGGCTAAAACATGTTAAATAACAAGTGAAACAGACAGAATGACAGGAACGCGCAAGGTCGATAAACGAAGCCGAGGGTCCCTTCATGCAGAGTATCCTGTTCCAATCCTTTCGCAGCCGTCTTCTCATGAGTACTTGGCTCATCGTTTCAATCTTTGGATGCACCGATCCGGCTTCCAATCCGCCTCGACCCCTTCTGCCGGGCGCCCCCACCGAAGGCTCCAGCAATAATCCTGGGACCAATCCGACTCTTCCCATTGCTCCTCCAGTCCCGACCCAGCCTATCGATCCAGCTAGCATTGAAAAAATTCCTCAAGTAGGTTTGGCCACTCAATTCGATTTTGCCACATGGAACATAGAAAATTTTCCAAAGTCTGATCAAAGTGTCGAGATCGCAGGCAAGGTCTTGGGACGCATCAATGTCGATCTGATTGCACTGGAAGAGGTCGCGAGTGAAGTTGCTTTTCAACAACTTTTGGACACGATGCCGGAGTATAAGGGAGTTCTTTCGCCTCATGAGTATGGATTTAACAATTATCAAAAACTGGCGTTTATCTATCGCGACGCCGATCTGGAACTGCTGGATTGGGAGCTGCTTTTTGAAAACCAGCGTTACGAATTTCCAAGACCACCTCTGCAAGCCCACTTTCGTTTGAAATCAGCAAGCAAGCAAGTCGACGAAGAAATTTATATGATCGTTGTGCATTTGAAGGCCACGGGAGATATCGAAAGTCAAAACCGTCGAGAAAAAGCCAATCAGCTGCTCGAAGAATATGTCACCATGCTGCGTACCCAGAAACCCAATGCACGAGTAACTCTACTCGGTGATTTCAACGAGCGGGTGACCTATCCCGCAGGCCTCAATGTGTTTAAACCTTGGCTCGATAAACCAGAAAACTATTCATTCCATACCCAGGAACCAGCACTCATGGGCGAATACAGCTTTATTTCACCATCCAAACCAATGATCGATCACATGATCAGTACGAGTAATATCGAACTCAATACAGTGGTCGTGCCCAAGCTGGAAACGATGGTAAGCGCCTATCGGGATTTGGTCTCGGATCATTTGCCGGTCATCGCCCGGATGAAATGATCTTTAGCGGACAGCCTGCGCCTGCATAAACGAGAAATAAAATACGGCGTTGGGATCCTTTGCCACCTGCCGCAATTCCTTCTGAGCCTGCTGAAGCGTTTCTTCATCAATCGCGCCCGATTTCAGCAGATGATCCTTTCCACTCAGCATCAAAGTCGTCCAAAAATCGATATACATTTTGCGCTTTTCGGGATTTCTGTTATCGAAATGCCAGGTATGGACTTGAGTATCGATGTCATTAAAACCCTGAGCGAGGAGTAGATTGCCGAGCTTTGCCCCAATAAAGGGATCACCCGTCTGCTCGTGCTGGAAATCATTGAGCGCCATCCAGTACTTCCACACATGAGGCGAATAGGGTTCTAGAAAAAAACTATGATTCATGACTTCACTAATGAAAATCCGACTGCCTTTTTTGAGCACCCGTCTGACTTCGCTCAGCACTCGTTCGGGCGTTGGGACATGCTCCAGCACCCAGCATATAAACGCTCCATCAAAGCGGAGCGAATCAAAATCCATGCTGGCGGCATCCATTTTGTGCAATTCATAGCGCCCTTTAGCCCAAGGAATCGAATCCAGAGACTCTTTAGCACTTTGCAGCTGCGCTTCATTCTGATCAATGCCAACAATTTTTAAATCGGGATAGCGGCGGAGGATGATTTCGGATTGAGCGGCAACACCAACTCCCACTTCTAGAAGAGTGTCGACGCCGGTGAGGTCAATGTTTCGATAGATACTTTGCTCAGTGAAACGAGCCTGATGGCGCAAACGATCTTGCTCGACTTTTGAATAGCCGTGCAAATAATTTTCGTCGCTCATTTTATTGGTACTTTTCGTTGAGCTCTCGCTTGGACTGCTCATGCTAGATCCCTCCCTGACAGGCATATTGTCTGAATCATTCAGAACAATCCGCTTTTCAGTCTACAGGAAGATCATGGAGTCGGTAAAGCACGACGCGGATGAGCTGCTCTTCGGCTTTAATAAACATTTGCTCGTAAAAATTCTTGAACGATGACCGGTATGAGAAGAGTCACAGCAGCCATTGCTGTAAAACCAGTCCAGATTGCCAAAAGTCGCAATCTCATGAAGAGAGTGTCTCGTTTATGTTGGCGGACAAAGGCTTCGATCTGCATCGTCTCATAGGCCGCTAGGCTACGGCTCGAAAGGTAAGTAACCTTGGAGTTCATGGAATCCTCGTTCAAAAACCGTTGTGTTGACGCTGTTTAAATAGCCGGCCATTGGACTATTGTCAAATTATTTTTAAACTTTCACAAACTATATATGCTAATGATATCAACAAATTATATGCATCTTCCCAGGCAGTGGCGCCGAATTGTGGCCATTACCCCCCCTCAGGACTTCAATTTAAGCCCAGAAAACCGATGAATATATTGGGATTAATCCCTTGAAGGACCCAAAACTCCTATGGCTTTGACACGCCCCCCTGATAAATCCAAAGAAAACTCCGTCAGACGAGTTTTGAAGCAGGGACTTTTTCATATTTGCGGGATGTGTGGCAGTCGCCATGGGAACGAGGCACAGGCCGAAGCTTGCTTAAAAAACTGCATTGCCCGCTACATGGCTCAGCAAACAGTCCAAGACAAGCCCGATAAATCCGGAACTATGTACCGCTGTACCTATTGCAAAAGAGTCTATGACAAGATGATTTTGGCCAAAGAATGCGCCAAGACTTGCAAGACTGAAATCCAAAAGAAAATAGATGTGGAATCTCGTTTCAAAACGACTCAAACCCGCGAAGAAAAATTAAAAAACCTCGCGGCTTTTACCGGTGGAGAGGTGAGCCTACCGCCCCCAAAATCGAAGCCGGTCAGCCGCCCCGAAGCCAAGCTCGAAGCACAACCGTCAAGCAAAGCTGCAGCTGCTAAAGCTCCTGCACCGGCACGAGACAAACCGGCAAAGGCAATGAAACCAGCTCCTGTCCAGGAACAGACGCCGGAACCATCAGCAGATGCCACTCCCGTTCACCCTGCTGAAGGTACGAAATTTAGTCGGGACGGACATTCCTATAAATGCCAAACCTGCCATCAGAAATACAAAAAGTATCAGGAGGCAATGTCCTGCTTTGATCGCCATCGGGAACAGGAATTGGCTGGTGTATCGAAGAAGAGAGAAGGCGAAGAATGCTTCTATCGAGACGGAGCCAAGTATGTGTGCAAGAAGTGCAACAGCAAGTATTTTGCTCGCGATGAAGTCATCGCCTGCTTTAAAGCTCACCAAGATGAGCCAGAGATCATGGTCACGGGTGGCCCTAGAAAGGCGGACCCGGCCGCAGCGAACTCAGAATCGACCGGCAAGAGTACGCTTGAAACGCTGAGAGCGCAGCGAGCCGTCACGCGGAGTGAAGAAGAGAAATTTTTCCGCGACGGTGCCAAATACGTATGCCGCGTCTGTAATAAAAAGCAGTTCACCAAATCCGAAGTCATTCAATGTTTCGATGCGCATGATTCGGAAGCTTCGACCGAATCTCTGGCCCCTGATACAGGCCCTAGCTTAACATCTGCGGATTTGGCAGCAGTAGCCATGGAAAAAAGCCCTAAAGAAAACAAAAGCGGCTTCAATCGCGAAGGCGGAGAAAAGTTCTATCGCGACGGGGCCAAGTATGTTTGTAAAAAATGCAACAGCAAACACTTCACACGCGGCGAAGTGATAGAATGCTTTGACAAGCATTGACGGCTGGAAAAACCTGCAAATTATCTTGCGAAGCGCCTGACGATCAAGCAAAATGGACCATCTTGCCAAGCGGATTTGGCTGATGAACTGTTTGGATATTCATGATGAAATTGACTCCTCCTTCGGCTCCCAAGCGCCGCAGTCGTCCTAAAACCAAACTGCATTCAGTCGATGAATGGCGCTGGTTGGAGGACATCAAGGATCCTGCAACACTGCCTTACTTGAAAGCGGAAAATGCCTATTTCAAGAAGGTGATGAAGTCCCAGCAAAAACTTCGCGAGCAAATCTATACGGAACTTAAAGGACGGATTGCTGAAGATGATAGCAGCGTCCCCGAAAAGGATGATGACTACTGGTACTACAGTCGTTATAAAAAGGGTTCGCAGTATCCGCTTTACTGTCGAAAATTTCAAAGCCTCGAAGCCCCAGAAAAAGTTTATCTCGATCATAACAAACTCGCCGCTGACCTGGATTTTTGCGATCTAGGGTTCGTTGATATCAGCCGTGATCATCGCTATGTGGCTTATGGAATTGATACCGAAGGTGAAGAACGCTACACGATTCGGATCAAAGATACCAAGACGGGTCGAACACTCTCGGACTCCATTGAAGGAGCTTCGTCCTGTTTTGAATGGAAGAGTTCCACAGAATTTTTCTATGTCAAGCTTGATGAACATGATCGGCCTCTTGAAGTGTATTATCACGTCATTGGTACCGATCAAGATGAAGATATTCTCGTCTATAAAGAGAGCGATCTGACTTTCTTTGTTGGCCTGGATGGTTCCGAAAGCGATGAGTTTATCTTCATCATGTCCCATGGCTATGATGCCAATGAAGTGCGCTATCATCGGGTGACGGAGCCTGGATACAACTTTTCAGTGGTAGAACCTCGCAGCTCCGGTCATGAGTATGAAGTCAGTCATCGAGACAAAGACTTCTTTATCCTAACCAACTGGAAGGCGGAAAATTTTCGCCTCGTCAGTGCTCCTGTGACCAACCCCGGGCACGAAAGCTGGCAAGATATTCAGGCTCATCAGCCCGACATCCTCCTGGAAGGCCTTTTGGTCTTCAAGGATTTCTATGTTCTTGCGGAAAGAAGCCAGGGCTTACCGCGACTCAAGCTGCAGGTTCAAGGCAATCCGGACCCTGTCTTTATTAAAATGGATGATGAGGCCTATGATATTGGGGCCAGCAGTGGCCGCGATTTCCATTCCAAAAATTTTCGCTACTGGGCTTCCACCCCAAGACTGCCGTCCACGCTCTATGAATTCGACATCTTGACTCAACAAAATACGTTGCTCAAGAAAAGACGAATCCCTGATCCTAAGTTTGACGAGAATAGCTATATTGTGCGCCGGCTGTGGGCTAAATCCAGAGATGGCAAGGACATTCCCTTAACTGTTATTCATCACCAAAACTTTGGCCTGGATCAACCACGGCCAGTCCTGATACAGGCCTATGGCTCTTATGGCGAAACCATGGATGCTGATTTCAGCAGCTATCGACTGTGCCTCGCCGATCGAGGTTTCGTCTATATCCTCGCTCATGTTCGAGGTGGAATGGATATGGGCCGCCAATGGTATTTGGATGGCAAGCTTGATAAAAAATGGAATACTTTTAATGACTACATGGATGCCTGCGATTCCTTGATTCAGCAGGGCATTACCAAGTCTGGTTGGATCATTGGTGAAGGCGGAAGTGCTGGCGGCATGCTGATGGGCGTGGTTGCTAACGAGAGACCAGAGCTTTTTTTAGGCTTGGTAGCTTCCGTTCCTTTTGTCGATGTCTTGAATACAATGCTCGATGACCAACTGCCGCTTACCACCTTGGAATATCACGAGTGGGGCAATCCCAATGATCCGGCGGTTCATACTCTGATAAAAAGTTACTCACCCTATGAAAATGTGAGGAAACAAAAATATCCCCACATGCTGGTGATCGCTGGTCTCCATGATAAAAGAGTCATGTATTGGGAAGCAGCAAAATGGGTGGCAAAGCTTCGTAAAATGCGCACCGATAAAAATCTCCTGCTGTTCCGCACCGAACTCAGCGCGGGACACGGAGGCGCTTCGGGACGTTACGACGCCCTGAAGGAACTTGCTGAAGAACTCAGTTTTATCATTATGCTCTTGAATCACTTGCCGCAGCAGCCGGCTTGATGCCGACTACTGGGCTGAAACCATTACTTGGCCGCAGATCGAACATTCAAGCTGGTGACAAAATAAATTTGATCGAAGGTCCGATTGAGGGTTTTGCTGTGAAACTTGTGCATGGTTTGTGGATCATTAAAAGATACCAGATCACCTTTTTTCACAGATGTTTTACTGGTGGCCAGCCATAGTTTTTCTTTGCCGTGAGCAAACTGCACGTACGTGTATTCGCCAACATCGATTTTGTCGACCACAGCACCGCCAAAGCTTTCACCTTCATTCAGCATTTCTGAGGAATATTGGCGGGCTGCCTGAAAGCCTTCACTATTATTTTTGCCGCCTTCTGCAGCACAGAGAGAAAAGGGTAGCAAGCCGAGGCCGAGAACAAAAAAATATTTCATAGGAATCTCCTGAAGTCCTTACCTGCCAGCGAGCATTTTACTCGAAATCACCCGCCTCGACCAGTCTTCTCCACGGGATCATTTACGCTCCTCTGACACTGTACTCCCGTGTAAAATTGTCTAGACAAAGCCCCTATAGATAAGTCACACTTATAGCTCGCCCAAAGTATTGGTACTGAATTAGGTCAGTTCACTAAAATAGGTCAGAAGAGATCTCGCCCATCGCTTCTGGCAGTAGTCGTGCCCATTTTCATGTCGTCATCCGGGGGGATCAAAATGACAATGAATGGATCGAATAGGTATTTTTTCGCCTTTTTTCTGCTCTTTCTAGTCAGTTGCGGCTCACCACAAGAAGAATCATCGACAAGCAAAGCAGGACTTTGGGGGGATAAGTTCGAAACGCAAAGGCTTCGCATCCCTTCTCACGATGGTACCGAGCTGGCAGCCATCCTCCTCGAACCAAAGGAGAGATATTTTCCTGGGGAAAGGCCGGGTATCATCTTCGTCAATTCCTGGATTTTAACCGAAGATGAATACACGGTGCAGGCTCGGAAGCTGGCGGCCAAAGGTTATGTCGTGCTTAGCTATGCCACGCGTGGTTTTAGCACTTCCGAAGGCCAGGTGTCGGTCGCTGGGCCGAATGATCTCGCCGACGTAAGTTCCATGATCGATTGGCTTGAGGCCAATACCCAGCTTGATATCAAGCGATTGGGAATGGCTGGAGTTTCCTATGGAGCCGGCATTTCCTTGATGGCACTGGCCTACGATAACCGAGTAAAGACTGCTGTCGCCATGAGCGGCTGGGGCGATCTGGAACAATCACTCTATGGTCGAGAAACTATCCGCGAAGTCTGGCTGAATTTACTGCTAGTTTCAGGAAAAATACTGGGTCGACTGGATCCAGAAATCAGCGAGCAGGTGAAAAGGCTCCGCTCTAATACTGAAATTGAAGAAGTTCGAAACTGGGCCAGGGATCGCTCACCCCTCAGCTACATCGATAAGATCAACGCCCGAAAAGCCCCCGTCCTCGTTGCCAATAGCTATCAGGATGGCCTCTTTCCACCCCTGCAGATGCGCGAGTTCTACGAAAAACTGCAAGGTCCCAAAGAATTCTATTTGGACAAAGGTATTCACGCAAGTTCGGCCATTCCAGGCTTGTTTGGCCTCCCCAGTGCGATTTGGTCTGAGGCAGATCGCTGGTTTGATTACTGGCTTAAGGATGCCCCAACCGGAATCATGCAGCAATCTCCGATTTCCTTTCAGACCAGTCGGGGTCGTGAATATTTTGATAAGTTTCCAGCGCTGCTTGCTAAACAATCTATAAGCGCTCTCAAGCCGGTCAATACCCTGTCGGATCTTGGAATAGCGGAAGAAAATCTCGAAGAAGTTCAGGGTGTGAGCTTCACCGGCAGCATTGATTCAGGCGCTACGAGCGGCATTCCTTTGGTTTCTGATACGGCGGACGCCACGCTGAATCTGCCAGTCATCAAACATCTGACGCGCATTGATCGCCGTTTTGCGGCTATGTATATGACCGAAAAAATGCCCCGTGTAACCCGCATGCGAGGGGCTCCGCAGATATCATTCTGGTCAGCACCGCACAAGGAACCTCAGCAGTATGTTGCCTATCTCTATGACTGCGATGCTTGGGGCAAAGGGACACTCATCACCCATGGAGTCGCCAGTGAACGCGTCGGCAAGGCTAATTCCAACGAGCTGACTTTGGATTTGAATATCATATCTTATGATGTTCCAGCCGGGCATCGGATGGTGCTGGTGATTGATACGCGAGATCCACTCTATACGAACACATCAACCAAGAGATACGGTGTCGAGCTTATCCAGGATGGTGATCGCCTAGCCCAGTTGTCACTCCCACTTATTCCTTAATTGTTCAGCTAAGAGACTGCTCGCTTTGGATCACAAAGCGAGCAGTTTAGTCTTTGCGGCTCCATCAATTGGGGGCCTGTTCGGAAGTAAGCTTTCGCAACTGCTCGCAACTTTTTTGAAACAAATTTTCGCAGTAAGCCCAGAGATTTTCCATCTCATGCAGGTCGGTTTTTTCTGTGATCGGACGTTCTTCGATTTGCTTCAGAACTTCCGCTAACTTCGAAGCTCCCACATTGAGGCAGCTCCCACGCCAACGATGTGCGACATGCTGGACAGCTACGGAATCCAATTTCATCATCCCATCACGCAATTGATTCAGTGACTGCAGTCCATGTTTTTCAAAGAGATTGAGGAGATAAATGAGAAACGAGGCATCACCCCCATGATTACTTATGACATTGAGCACTTCAAAATCGATAAGAGAATCAGTATCAATTTCGGTCTCGATCTTTTCGGCAGACTCAATGTGTTCCGGCCCTGATTGATTTGTATGTTCTGCTTGCATATTTCCACCAATTTGACTGGTTTTAAGACTTGCGCCACCACCCTCGCATCGCGCTACATTCTTTTTTGATCACTAAACTTATAAGAAGTGATGCATTATAAGCATATTTCCCAGCAAGATGAAGAAATACCTTCTGAAAAATCTACATACTATTACGAGAATCTGCCTATCTTAAAGTGTTTAAGCAACTCGTTCCTTCTCAGTCGGAAGATTTGACCCTAGTTGAACCATGTATGTCGAGTACTCCCTAGTCCGCTCCAGTCAGCCATCACATCAGTAGCATCGATGATTTCGCGAGGTGTAGCGGAACGGACAGCATGGACACTGGCTTTTTCTGCTCGATTTCCTGCACCATCAACTCCCCAGACACAGAGTTTCGCCGGCAGGGAACTCACTGAAATGGATGCATGCAATCCGTTCGCTTCGCCTCTTAAGTTACCACAATCTTTATCATTGGGTCCGATCCAACCAAAATGGAATTCAACCAGTTCAGGGGGACGAGATTCAAAGGATACGACAGCGACAGCGCAGCTTTTTCTCAATTTCAAACTAGCTTGCGCTGGCAAATCCTTGCAGCTTTTACGGACAGCCATCAAGGGCTGCTGTGTCACTGGATCACTTATCAGTTGCGCTGGCAAGGTAGGGGGCGTGGCATCAATGTTAGCTAGCACGGCAGTCGCATTTTCCCATCTCTTTCGGATAAAGTCTGCCTCACTGAGAACACAAAGTGAATAGAGCCCTGAACTTTTTGGAAGTGGCAAATTCCGTAGTCCCAAGTCGCGGGAAGCGAACAGCTGGCTGTAGCCTTCGGCCCTTTGGCAATCATTCTCGTGAGCTGGCCCTACTTTAAATCGAATAGGCTGGCCATCGGCAGAGCTTTCTTCGATTTCGATGGCCCAGAATCGATCCGCCTTTGCTATTTTGAGAGGGTTTATGGGAGTGCGGGTCTGGCTTTTCACTTGCAGTGCCTGCCTAGAATTGAGCTTGCAGCCGGGCAAACTAGCGATGAGATAACCGCGCGAATCAAAACAGCTGCGAAGCCAGGTCACGACCGTTCCATAGCTGCGATTTTTGGCTACCTGGAAACCTTGGTCGGTGATTTCACAGGGCTGACCTAAATAGCAGTCCTGACTCAACGCATTGAAACTGCTGGTGTTAGCTATAGCAAAAAGTTCATTTTGAGCATTGAGAATGGGTGCCCCTGAAGTGCCAGCAAACATGTCTTCACAATTGTTGCGTGCGAGATCATACCAAAGCCATACCTGCTCGGCGACAGATGTCAGACCTTCATGCTGGCAATTATGCTCCTGCAAATAACCGTCAAGCTTCTGTTCTTCATTGCGAAGAGGAGTACTTACGATGCGAATTCTTTCACCAAATTCTGGGATCTTACCAGCGATCCGCAGAGGATTTATGCCTAAATTTTGTAGGAATTGCACGGTAATCGGTTTAGGAAACGGCAGAGCAGCATCCTCAGCTTCCTGATCGGCTCGATTCATCAGGCGATAAATGCCTGGGAAAGAATCTTCCGCCGTGATTTCCAGAATAGCGAGGTCTTGTCCCTTCATGGAAGCATAGGTAACGCGGCCAATATGAAATCGACCCTGCTCCGTATCAACTGGAATTTGCTCTTCCATCCGCTTTTGCTTCTCACGAAAAAAACGAAAATTTATAAGATTGGGGTTCGATAGAGGCAGGGCATTCTCATAAATCATCAAAGAATTTGTCGCATCTGAAAGATTCATCAGACAGTGTCCGGCGGTGATGACATAAGCAGGACTTTCCAACTCATGTTCCATAGCGATAAATGCACCGGTGCAGGATTGGTCCGTAACGATGCGAGCGATGCCACTCCAGTTCCTG
>JBGSRE010000310.1:0-20191 GCA_041737755.1 Oligoflexus sp. | reverse complement strand
TCTCCTATCGATCGGCTTATGGTTCTCTGGAAATCGCGAAGCAGGAGTTTTCGTTGGCCTCTGGGTCCCCTCCATCTGCTCTGCCGGAGCCCTTATTTTGAGTGGAGGTCGCCGTGACTGATCTAACTTTGCTCCTGGCCGGTAGTGGCGTATTTTTTATGTTTCTGGCCGGCTGCTACGTTGCCGCTCGGGATAACCTGTCGGTTTCCCTGTCCGGCGAAGCCGAGCTCGCCTTGAGACGAAGAAAAGGCTTCGAAGAAGCTGTGATGGCCGTGAAGCCGACCGCTACCGATCAAGGGTTTCGATAGAATAGCCGATCACATCTGATTGAACGTTTTGGTTGTTTTTAAGGTGAGCATGTTGTACGAGTAATGAGTTCTGAAAGCGGCATAGAATCGCTAGCAATTTTTGCCGCAGCCGTGCATTCCCTCGGCAAGGTTTCTTCACTAGCCCAGCTTGGAATCACTGTCTCGCAAGTGGCAACTGTTTGCTAAAGGCAAGAGGACAGCAATGTGCGAATCGCTTCAAAAGCACCTATCTACCGCCGACGTCGCAGCTGCTATGGGCGTTGGTGAGTCGTCTGTTAAAAGATGGATCGACTCCGGCAAGCTCGCGGCCGAGAAAACTCCAGGAGGGCACCGGCGAGTGGGGCTCGCCGAACTCTATGTTTTCATGCGCGACTCGGGACGAAAACTGGTCGACCCTTCTGCCGTCGGACTGCGCGAACACTCTGGCGGCGACACCGGGAAAGATGCTATCGAAATTTGCCAAAAAAGCCTGCAACTCGGTGACTCCTTCACTCTGGAGAGCGCGCTTCAGATTCAGCGGATAGCCGAAGAGACTCCAGCGGCGATCTTAGACAAGACCTTGTATCCTGCATTTCAACGACTTCGTGCGATGTGCCAACATCCTAGTGAGGAATGTATGGTCCTCCACCGGGCAATACTGATCTTACAAGCTGCCCTTCGCGCAACCATGACCCCTTCGAAACAAAACTTCGGTGCGAAGATTCCGAGGATTGTGCTTGCCGACATCGGATATGAGGTCGACGGAATACCGAGTTTGTTGGCGGAAGCTGCCGTTTGGGATCAATCCCATTGCCTCCAGCTCGGCAGCAACGTGCCGACCAAAGTCATAGAAGGAGCGTTGGAAGGATTCGCTGCTGATGTGCTTTGGATATCTGCTTCCGGCCCTGCCAACAAACGAAAACTCAAGATCGATTGGCAGATTATCATCGAGAAAGCAGAGGGCCTCAAGGTAAAACTCGTGGCCTTTGGGGATGCATTGCCCCGCACGCCGGATTTCAGCGGAACCCGTGTCACGAGCTTTGGTGAATTCCGTGGCTTTATATCGGCTCTTGCCGGCGTCAACGTGGAGCTTAGAACATGAACTCCCCTGTAACAGTTCTGTACGACAGTCTCTGTCCCGTTTGTCGCAATGAAGTGGCATTCCTAAGCTTTGCCGGCAGACGGAACGGACTCAAGCTTGTCGACATTGCGGCTAACGGCTTCATGCCCGAAGATTTTGGTTTAACAATGGAAGAGTGCGTAGGCTCCTTGCGAGGCTTCGACAGCGAGGGACGTCCGTTGGCCGGTATGGACACCATTCGAGCGATGTACCAAGCAGTCGGCTTGGGCTGGCTGATGAATTGGACAAAAATTCCTGGGTTGTCTTGGTTTTGCGATCGTGGCTACACGATTTTCGCTCACTACAGACCACGCTTTTCTAAATTTAAGCCGGACGATTGCGTCGCTAACCGCTGCCGCATCGATTGAGAATTCCCAAGCCATAATTCTAGGGTTGAGGATTTTGATGAGGTTTTCTGTCTTGGCAGTTTTGTTGGATCCCTGACGGCTGCTGCAACCATCCCCTCGAAACTGAGCATCCCATAGCTCTTTGAATGGTCGGAATCGAACCCATAAATACCTATATAATCATTGCCTTACCACTCTCTCGAGCGATGTATTTGCCGAGCCAGTAGCGTTTGATAATATCGATGACATTGGCAAACTCAAGCAGTGTGTCCGGTTTCATAAAGTAGGAATTAGCCCCAGCTTTATAGGAAGCATCGATATCGGGCTGATGGGCTGATGAACTTAAAATAAGCACGGGAATAGTGCGTAGAGCCTCATCCGATTTCATCGCAGCAAGCACGGAATGTCCAGAGATACCCGGCAAGTTGAGATCGAGAATAACGAGGCTAGGTCGCGGCGCTTGTGAAAAATAGACTTTGCGTTGAAAAAGATAATCAAGCGCCTCATCTCCGTCCTTGCATCTGGAGATAGGCATGGTGACGCCGCCTTTCTCGAAAAGGTGGGTGACCGCTTCGAAATCAGCATCGTTGTCTTCAATATGAAGTATAGGTCCGTCGGACTTTTGATCAGAATTCAGCATGAGAAGATACCAATGTGAAAAAAAATGTTGTTCCCTGACCTGGTGTTGATTCCAGCCAGATATGCCCGTCATGGCGTTCAATAATTTTTTTGGCGATGGTCAAACCAGTTCCTGTGCCGCCACCAAAGGCGTCTTGAGCATGCAAGCGCTTAAACATCGTAAAAATCGCCTTTTGCAGCGGTTCAGCAATGCCGATGCCGTTGTCTTTCACGTAGTAGACCAACTCCTGAGGCGTTGTTCCCGCCCTTTGCTCGCGACAGCCAATGGCCACCCATTTGTATTGCTTATCATTATATTTCGCAGCATTCAAAATGAGATTATAAAAAATTTCTGAAACTCGTACATGATCACAGATCACCACCGGCAAAGGCGTCTCTATCATGACTTTGACTTTGTGCTCGTCGAGAAATGGTTCGAGGCGCGCGAGCACTTCGGCCAAAATTTTACTCAGATCAACTTCGGTCATGGCCAAGTCGATGCGGCCAACTTTTGAGTATAAATACAGCGCATTGAGGAGGCCGGCCATACGCTCGCCTTGGTGTGCGGCAGACAAAAGTCTAGTTTTCGATTTGTCGCTGAGTTTCGCGCTCTCATCTTCGAGAACAAACGAAAGGTATGTGCGAATCGAACGGACCGGTTCCTTGAGGTCATGCGCTGCGATATAGGCGAAGGCGTCTAATTCTGCATTGCTAGTGGCCAGCTCTTTATTCGAATGAACCAGATCCTCGTTCAATTTAGCCAATTCTTCGGTAATGATAGCCGCGCGAAGCTCTTTGGCCGCTTCGATCTCAGCCGGAAGCCAGGGAGTTGCGGTGCCCTGCACCTTCTCTGTCCAAACTTCGAACGATTTACGTGGCGACAGGCGACTCGTTTCCGCTTCGACTAACTTGTCTGGACTGCCGGCCCAGTTAATGGTTTGAGCCACTTCCGGGCGGAACCACATCACAAAGCTATCGCGTGATTTGGAAATGGGCAGAGCCAATACACCTGAAGCAAGATTTTCAAAGGCCTTTGCCGGTGGATAGAGCGATGCCAACGAATTGGATTGAAAAAACTCTCCCTCCCCGGTCAGGCGAAGCCAATCAACCAGCGGCAAGACTTGTTCACGGCTCGGTGTATTTTTTAAAAGAACCAGTGAACCCCGGATGAGTAATGCGGCGCCGCTGCATTCTATTAAGTCGATAATACTGGGAAAGCCACTGCTCAAAGATTCAACGATATTCCCATCCGCAAACTTTTCGCTGATCTTGAGATGCTTGGCCCTGAGTGAGGCTCTAAAGTCAAATTCACTGCGCGCTTCGATCGCAGCAAGATGATAGGAAAAGATTTGACCAAGAAACTCGCAGGCCGCTCGTGTCTGGTAAGGAACATGCCTCGGCGCAAGGTGGTGACAAGAGATGAGCCCCCAAAGCCGCTGATTTTTTATAATCGAGATCGACATCGAGCTCATTGTCTTCATGTTTTTCATGTATTCGATATGGACAGGAGACACGCTTCTTAGTGTGGCATAACTTAAATCCAGCGTTTTGCCGGTTTGCTCGTTTAGCTCGGGCAGAATCTTAGCTGGCTTATAGTCGACGTCAACAATGATCCTTAGCCAATTGCGCAAGTAGAGATCTCGTACTTGTGCCGGGATATCCGAGGCTGGAAAGCGCAAGCCCAGAAAGGAAGGCATGTTCGGCTCGCGTACTTCGGCCGTGACATTGCCGTCCCAATTGTCGTTGAACTGATAGATGAGAACACGATCAAAACCAGTAATGAGCTTGACTTGCTCAGCCGTAAAACGACTGGCATCGGCAATGGTACGAAGCGTCGAGAGTTCACGAACGGATTGACGAACCGAATGGTAAAAGCTTGGGACTGATAGGCTTGCGCCTCGCAATGGCTCTAGCTCGAGTACCAGAATTCCCGCATGGCGATGAATAATGGCGTCAAAGGGCAGCAGCTCACCGAACTTTGCCAGGTGCAGTCGCACCGGACTTAGGGGCTTGGGATCGTCGGCAGCAATAACCTCTTGCAAGACCAGTAGATCGTCAGCAGCAAGAATCTCAGTGAGAGGTTTGCCGAGCAGTTCCGCCGCCGACCTTGCGATAAACTGACTCACATTTTCACTGACTTGCGATATCGTAAGGTCATTTTCTCGTAAAGCAAAAAGAATTCCGTGCGGCTGTATCGAGCCAGGAATATGAATCGGTTCGCTCTCACAACTTGCCATATCGATAGGCGAATCGGGCTTAGGTTTGGACAGCGTTTCTGTTTTGCGCGGGGCTTGAACTGACAGCATCTTCAAACATTCCTTAGGTTAGCTCACGCATCAGGCTGCTAGCCGGCTTGACAAAGTAAAAAAACAACTCAGTTCCAAAAGCTTTCTATAGGCGATTTTCAACGACAAAAGAGTTCTTCCTAGCAGCCGATGAAGCTTGCGAAGCCGAGATAAAGCTTCTTGCCCGCCGCACCAGCAGCAAGGGGTTAACGGGCTTGAGCAGAAGGTCATCGCAACCTGCCTTAAGACATAGCGCCCGTTCCTCGGCCATGGCATTCGCCGTCAGAGCGATAATCGGCCGATAAAAATTCTTTTTCCGCAGTTCGGTCGTTGCCTCGCAGCCATTCATGACGGGCATTCGCATATCCATGAACACGAGATCCGGTTTATCTTTAAGCGCTCGTTCCATTCCCTCTTTACCGTCATTGGCAACGGTTACGATCGAGCCAGCTCGTTCAAGAAGACAGCGAATAAGGAACAGATTGTCCGGCGAGTCGTCGACGACGAGAATATGGCTGCCCGACAGGTCATCTGCCGATAGACCTGAGTAATTTGCTTCTTCTTTGGCGGGTCTGATCCATGGAGTGAGCGCCATCAATGCCACTTCGGACTCGGATAATCCCGTTTCGATCGTCGCCACGAACGTTGAACCTTGGCCTGGACTGCTGTTTGTGATGATAACATCCCCACCCAGTGCCCGCGCTAGGCGCCGCGACAGATCCAAACCAATCCCGGTGCCGCCGAACTTACGAGTTGTCGAGCTATCGCCTTGAGTGAAGCTGCTAAAAAGTTTGTTCTGCTGTTCTAAGCTCAGACCGGGACCGCTGTCTGATATGTGAAATTCCAAACGAGTGGGCTCGTGATTCGATGGTGACTTTTGGAAGTTAATTTCGATCTTCACAAACCCAGCGTTGGTAAACTTGATAGCATTGCCGATAATATTGGTGAGGATTTGGCGAAGCCGAGTTGGATCAGTGGCAAGACGTTCCGGAACCAAAGATCGAGCGGTGCAGTCAAAGCTTAGGCCCTTATTCTCTGCCAAGACGCGCATCGATTCGATGATGTCGAAGATAAATTCCGCGAGTGAGAAATTGAGTCGTTCCACCGTGAGATGTCCGGATTCAACTTTCGTAAGATCTAAAATATCATCTAACAATCGAGTCAGAGCTTGTCCATTGCGACGAAAGGCCTCTCTGGCAAAGACCATTTCGCCATTGAGCTGCTGGTCGGTAGCCAGCAGTTCAGCAAACCCCAGGACAGCGTTGAGTGGCGTTCTAATTTCGTGGCTCATAAGGGCAAGAAACTCGGTTTTAAGGCGCGATGCTTCTTCAGCCTTCTCTTGAGCCATCTTTGCAGCCTGCTGATGAGACTCGAGACTTTGCTTTTGCAGTTTCAAAATGCTGAGATGCCAGCGATCCAGGGCAAAACCGACGATTCTTGCCAAAGGCCGTTTATGTAAATCGTCCTTATTGACGAATTCTTGTGCGCCGTCCTCGGCCGCTTTGCCAATAAATTCCCAACTTGGGTCCAAAGAGGTCAGGATAATAACAGGAATATGAGGATAAGCCTTACGGATGACGCGCAAGCCCTCAAGATCGCCCGTCGTGTCAGGTAAGTTTAAGTCCAAAAGCACAAGGTCAAAACTCTCAGCAGCGAGCAGCGCAATGCCTTCTGCGAGCGATCCGGCAACGCCAAATGCGAAAGTTGGTCCGTCTGTGTCACGGGTTTTTTCAAGATTATCCTGAATACTTTCTATGTCGGCCTGATTATCTTCGATGATCAACAGCCGCCATATTCCTACTTTGCTGCCTGGATTCATGTATGAGTTCCAATTTCTTTGGCCATAGGGAAGCACAGTTTGCTGGACAATGCGTGCACAGTTCCTCTTGCTCATCAGCCAGATGCCAGCGAAGTATAAGAAAATTGTCTTGGCATGTAAAGTTATGAGGAAGTCTTTTCCGAATAGAATGCATTTATACCAGGTTCTTCTGCTGATGAGTCGGCAAGCTTTGCTGCCATGTGGTAATGAAGTCTGGACTGCAAGTCGACAAAAACGAGACGAGCGGTCGTGATCATGGTCGCAATCGATCCCCCTTGAACTTCAAAGTCATCGAGAAAGGCTTGCGTTTCACGCCAGCGCGGGCCTGTAGCGGATCCGTAGCCATGGAAATAGGCAGCACCATGCATGGCATTTAAACCCAAATTCTGGGCTAAATGTTTGCTGATGACCTGGCCTCCGAGGCTGGAGCCTTCGACTACATAAATCATACCCAATACTTTGGCTTGATCGTCGAGGTTTATAAGAGGAAACACTCCTTCGGAGCGCTCTAATGAAACTCCTAGAGCTTTTGCATCCTGTTCCAAGAGTGGTAATTTTTGTCGTGCATAAGCGTCATATGGGAAGTCAGCACAGGCTTGCAGGAGGATACTTTCATAATCGTGGTAAAAGCTGTAGAAGCTACTCAAGATCTTTACATACTTCGCCAAGCTCAACCGAGGTGAGACAAGTTCGCCCAACAAGGGACACTCGTGCAAAGCTCTATGAGCGGCAGAAGTCTGGTCTTTTATTCGGGCGCACGCCGGTTTCAGTAACTCTGCTGTATCCAAGGTGATGCTCTTCATGTAAGAAGCGGCCAAGTATTGAGTAAAGCAGAGCAATGTGAGCCCTTTAACCCCGGTCTTTTGCTGTTTGGAAAGTCGAACAGACTCTGGGGCCAGGCAAAGTGCCTCTTTGCTGAAGACCTCTTAAGCTTTTATAGAAGCACTTGGCAACAAGATCTTATAGAAAAGCGGTGATGAGTCATTGCAAGCTTGCCGCTCTCCCTATAGTCCTAGCTCATAGTCGTCATCCATGATTGTCAAAGGCTGAAGACCTCCGGTTTGGCGTTGAACACTAAGATCGGAACCAGCAAGCTCTTTCCTAGACTTTGTGCTCGACTCCCGCCAGAATAGAAATCAATGCTTTCAATTGGGCATGGAGAAAATTGCACATGAAACGTTGGAAGAGTCTCATTCTGTTCGGTATCGTATCGAGTCTCCTTGCCTGCACCCATCAGGTGGAAACAGGTCGACCGACCATGGCTCCGGGAGGGCTGAGTCCAATCGGAACTGGAGAGATGGACGAGGTGGAGAGTATGGTGAAAGGCAAGCTGGCTGACTTAAATTCCTGCTACAAAGAAGAGCGTCTGCGCAATCCAGAGGCTTCGGGCAAAGCGCTATTCGCGTTTATCGTGCAAAAAGATGGAAACACGGACGAAGTAAGATTGCTGGCGAGTACTTTGAAAAGTCCCGTTATGGAAGGCTGTCTTGTTGGAAAAATTGAAAGCTGGCAGTTGACTCCGCCACGCGACGGCAAGCCGATGAAGGTGCGCTATCCTTTTTCATTTCAACCCTAAAAGCCTTGTTCTATAGATTTTTCGAGCGAAGCGCCTCATTCGAGAACTTGCAATCCTGATTCCATGCCCGTGACGAGGAGTTCGGGACGAAGTCCAAAGCGCTGATAGTAGCTAGCCTCGAGCGCCGCGAGCTGTTCGCAGAAGGCTTGGGCTATGTGCTTATGCACAAGTTGAATCGTCGATCCTCCAAAACCGCCACCAGTCATGCGAGCGCCCAGAATAGCTGGAGCTTTCAATCCCTCGCTCGCTGCCAATTTCGGTGCGAGCTTGAGGGCTGCAGCACACAGCTCATCGAGCTCGTGGCACGACACAGCATAATCTCGGCTCAAACTCTGGTGACTGGCGTTTATTGCTGCCGTTAACTTGGAGAGATCACCCTGTTCTAAAGCCATGACAGCGGCATCGACACGCGTGACTTCCATGATCGCATGGGCTAGGCGTTGGGCGGTTGCATAGTCTTGACCGAAAACCCGAGTGCTCAGTTGCTGAATGAGGCTGTCCTGCAGCCCATCCTTGGCAAATTCGGCAAGAAATCGTGGGTCTGAAGCGCAATGCCCAGGGCTAGCTAACGGGCGACCCATATACTTCGCTAGGCTTTGGACACCATGTTCGCAAGAGAGCCGTCGCTCGTTGTAAGGGGTTGAGCCTAAATCATGTTTAACCTGAGTATTGGCCAGGACAGCCACGTATTCATGAAAGTTTGGGTGAAGGCGGACACTGCGACTGTTCACCTGATCATGCTCGGCGAAGTCTTTGAAATCGATAAGCAGCAAGGCGTCTTTCTCGCACTGCAGTACAGCCAGCTGGTCCATCAATCCACAGCGGATACCGGCGAATTGATGCTCCACTCGCATCCCTTCTCGGGCGATGCGAGGTCGATCCAGTTCGAGCCGCATGCTGGTGAGCACTGCAGCAATAAGGCCTGTGGTGAGGGCAGCCGATGAGCTGATGCCAGCGCCATGAGGAAGGTTACTCGTCAGGCTGATATGCGTTTCTCTAGGGGCCAGGAGCCCCACTGGGCAGAGGCGAAAGGCTGCGATCAGGCAGCCGGGGACATACTTAGCCCAGCAGTGGCGAAGGTCTTCTGCTAGGAGCGGCCTGAGGTCCTCACTCGCAGGCAAGCCTTCGGCTTGCTCCAAGAGCTGTTCGATCTCGCTGCCGAGCAATTCAACGAAGCCTGGCTGCAAGCTCGATTCAACAAAGTATCGCGATTGATAGCGCGGCACCTCATCGCCACTGCAGCGAAGCTTGATTTCTATCGAACGATTCATAGCAAAGGGTAATACTTTTCCGCCATTGTAGTCGGTGTGTTCACCGATCAAATTGATTCGACCTGGGATACGTAACTGGAATTGCCGGAAACTCTCCGTTGGTCCTGGCATTGGCGAGTGGACTATTCTCATAAACAAGCCTTGGGTATATGGCGGCGAAGCTCTTCGGCCTTCACTTCAGCCAGAGTGTCGTTAATAAACAGGCCGGTACCACTTTCTACGCCCGCTAGGTATTTGAGCTTTCCAGCCGCTCGATACGGTGGGTAAAACTCAATATGCCAGTGATAGGACGGAGTCTGTGGCTCGTCGTGGTTAGCCTGATGATGCACCATGATATAGGGAAATTCGATTTGCAGCAGCTGATTGTAGCTGCCGAGGACCGCTTGTAAGACGCGAGCAAGGTCCTGGCATTCTTGCCCGCTGAGAGTTTCGATGAGTGGACGATGTTCGAGGGTCGTGACGTGAACTTCATAAGGATAGCGAGCGGCTTCTGGGACATAAGCGACGACGTTGCCGGCTCGGGCCACGAGCCGATGAGTTTGAGAAAGCTCTTGATCGGCGAGTTCGCAGATCAGGCAGCGTCTGGTTTTTTCAAAGTGCTGATGGGCCATCTCTTGTTCACGCAAAAGGAAAGGTGGCACATGATTAAAGGCATAGAGCTGACCATGAGGATGGTGCAGAGTTACGCCGACTTCGGTACCCTTATTCTCAAAAATAAATACCTGCTTTACATGCTCCAAAGCGCCGATGCTGGCCGATCGATCGCGCCAGACATGGATCAAGCCTTCCATGTGCTCAAGCGTGCAACCGGCCAGAGTTTGTCTATGGTCTGGCGAATAGAGAATAACCTCGCAGTAGCCCGTTTTACCCTCTGGGGATAGACCCGGGAACATGTTTTCAAACACCGCCCAATCGTAGGGTCGAGACATAATCGGCACATCAGTTTTGCAAGTGACACCATGCGCGTCGAGCAGATAAGCGCTGACGGGACAAAGTGGACAGTATTCCTTGGGTGGCAGAAAAGGGCGATTATTGCGGCTAGCGGACACGGCGACCCATTCACCGCGCATAGCGTTGTAGCGCAGTTCAGGTGCTTGCCAATCGGTAGGGCGGATGATGCCCTCGTCGAGCATCAATGGTTTGAGAGCGTCACGGTGATACTGAATAAATGTTCGAGCATCGGATTTCTTAAAGACATGCTTGGCCAGATTCACGAAGACCTCAACGTTTGCTCAAGTGTTTCCTTGTATCCAATGCGACGGCGACCACAATGATCAAACCCTTGACGATGTACTGCAGGTTAGGATCCATACCGACGAACGTCAAACCATAATTGATCACGGCGAAGATGAAAACACCAGCAACAACTCCGGGAATGGTGCCGATGCCGCCCGTTGTCGATACACCACCGACTACGCAGGCGGCGATAGCATCCAGTTCATACATCTCTCCGTAATTGCTTTTCGCGCCACCAGATCGGGCTGCTTCCAACACTCCAGCGAGGGCTGCTAGGGAACCAGTGATGGCGTAAATCTTGATGAGACTGCTGCGGACATTGATACCTGAGACCCTCGCCGCTTCTATATTACCGCCGATGGCATAGAGATTTTTGCCGAGCACCGTGCGATTGAAAATGAGCCAGCAAATGACCACGCATACCAAGGCAATAAGCGTGATAATGGGCATACCGAATAGCTCCCCCGATCCGAGGAAGGTTAGATCTTCACGCAAGCCGCCAATGGGCTGTGAATTGTTAGGACTCATGTCGAAATAGAGAAGATTGACTCCGTAGACAATAACCATGCTGCCCAGCGTGGCAATAAACGGTGGTACGCGCAAGAAAGCGACGATGGCGCCGTTGAACAAGCCAACCAGTATGCCGGCAGAAATGGCCAAAAAGATTGGCAGTAGCAATGGAAGCTGCTCCATACCGGGATAAAAGGGTCGAGGGTAGCTGGCGCTCTGCAGCATGGAAGCCGAAAGCACTGCGCTAAGACCGACGATCCGCCCAACGGATAGATCGACTCCACCACTCACCAAGACAAATGCCGAACCGAGCGCAATCACAATGCGGGTTGATGAAGACAAAAGGATGTTGCGTAGACTACTCGCCGATAGAAAATTGGGATCATGAATGGCAATGGCCAGGATCAGTCCCACTAAGACCAAGTAGATAGCGTACTCGAGCGAAAAAGCCTTGATTTTACTCAGTCTCGAGTCTTGGTTCATAACTTTGTTCCTTTCATCTGATCCGCATCCTGGTTGACCAGAAAGCGAGTGGAGAGTCTCATGATGGCGTCTTCTGTGGCTTGCTCGCGAGCAAGGATTCCGGCGAGCTGGCCCTGACTCATCACAGCGATTCGGTCGGACATTCCTATCAGCTCAGGCATCTCTGAGGAAATCATGATGATACTCTTGCCACTGTCGGCTAACTCAGTCATGAGGCTATAGATTTCGTGCTTGGCGCCAATGTCGATGCCCCGGGTTGGTTCATCGAGGAGCAAAATATCCGGTTGAGTTAATAGCCAACGGGCTAAGAGAACTTTTTGTTGGTTGCCTCCGGACAGGTTGCGAATCGGCACATGAGCGCTAGGGGTCTTGATGCGAAGCTCGCGGATGTAGCGTTCGCAGTCGAGGATTCTAGGCTTGTTGCTGATGATGCCGAGGCGGTTGGCGTATCGAGCCTGATTGGCCAGAGCGGAGTTTTCCAAAACAGACCGCATCGGGATGATGCCGGTGGCCCGTCGATCTTCGGTCAGCAATGCTAAGCCGAGCCTGATAGCGTCCTCTGGCGAATGAATCGTCACGGGCTTGCCATGGATTTCGATCGAACCCTGGGCCATTCTGCGAAGGCCAAATAGCGTTTCTATCAGCTCGGTGCGTTGGGAACCGACCAAGCCGCCAAGGCCGAGGATTTCACCTCGACGCAAATCAAGGGTGACCTGCTGCAGGCTACGTGCTTGGACTGAGGAAATAGCTTTCAGGCTGAGAATAACCTCAGCCGGCTGGCCCGATCGCTGAGGGAAGCGTTGACTGAGATCTCGCCCTACCATGCGCGATATAATCAGATCCGTGCTCAATTCTTTGGTTGGCCAATTGCCAACCAGCACACCGTCGCGCAGGATCGATACTTCATCAGCGATGCGGAGTATCTCGTCCATCTTGTGTGAGATGTAGATGATAGCGACACCACGTTGAGTGAGATCGCGCATAATGCTAAATAGCCGCTCAACTTCGCTCGAGGCCAGCGACGACGTGGGTTCGTCCATGACGATCACACGTGCATTCAGCGATACCGCTTTAGCGATCTCGAGGAATTGAACCTGCGAGACCGATAGATGGCGGAGAAGGGTTGTTGGCTTCACCTCGATGCCGAACTCGCGCAACCAATGGGCGGTTTCGCTTTCCATTTGCCGCTGGCGGACCCAAGAGAAGGGGCCGAATTTCTTGATGGGCAAGCGACCCAGCCAGAAATTTTCTGCTACGCTGCGATCCATGACCGGATTTGGCTCCTGGTGAATCATAGCAATGCCAAGGTCGAGTGCATTCTTGGGACTGTGGATCGAGGCGAGCTGGCCGTCGATTCTGATCTCGCCCTGATCTTTTTCATAAATGCCGAACAAGCATTTGAGAAGAGTCGATTTACCCGCTCCATTTTCGCCCATCAATGCATGAATAGTCCCTGGGCGCAAGCGAACGCTGACCCTGTCAAGGGCTTTGACCCCCGGAAAACTCTTGCTTATATCGATGAGTTCCAGTCGTGCTGCTGACATAGGTGGCCCGATCGTTTCAGATATTGAGAATGGCTCGCCCAAGCTCGCCGGCAGTTGGATCGAGCTTAAAGGCGAGATCACAAAGCAGAAAACTTGGCTAGCAACTCAAAGAGTCGGCAGTCGGTTTAAGGTTTCGACTCAGTTGAGAGTGCCGTCTTTACTGAGGTCGGCTTTCGTAAGTTTTTTGTAAGGGACCCACACATATTTGCCATCAGCAATGTCGTAGCCTGTGTTTTCTTTGCTTGGGACTTGGCCTTGGGCCAATACCATCGCCAAATTCAAGGTGGCTTGACCTTGACGAATCGCATCGTTCAGGACGGTGCCCAGGAGAGTTCCATCGTTCAGCGCAGCGATAGCTGGGGCGGTGGCATCGACACCAACCACGGGCATAAATTTACCGTTTTTAAAATAGCCTCCAGCTTTTAGAGCTTCAATGGCGCCAAGGGCCATATCATCATTATTGCAAATAACCAGTTCTATCTTGTCGCCATGAGCACCCAGAATAGCTGCCATTTTTTCTTGACCCTTGATACGGTCCCACATGCCGGTGTCTTCAGCTAGTTTTTGGGTCTTAATCCCTGCATCTTCAATCGCTTTGATCGAATGGATAGTCCGTAGCTCGGCATCTTGGTGACCGGGTTCACCTTTCAGCATCACATACTGCAGCACGCCGTCTTTATTTCGATCGGCTTCTGGGTGAGTTTTCCAGTGTTCGACGACGATTTCACCTTCGAGGCGGCCCGACTCTTCGCCCTTGGTGCCTACATAATAGACTTTGTCCCATTTCTTCATATCTTCCGGCATAGGTTCCCGATTGAAGAACACGACAGGAATATTGGCGTTTTTTGCCTTGTCGATCAGGATCGAAGCGGATGAACGATCGACTGGGTTGATTGCCAGTGAATTGACTTTCTTGGCAATGAAGAGGTCGATTTTTTCATTTTGCACCGGCTGTTGATTGGCGCCATCGACAAAATTTACTTGCGCCTTGCCTTCAGCGGCTTTAGATATCGCGTCGCGAACACTTGCCATGAAGGTATCTTCGTACTTGTAAATCGCAGCACCGATGGTGATGGTTGGGGTGGCTTTGCTAGACGCGGTGTCGCTGGTGGCCTCAGGTTTAGGTTTTTTAGTGCAAGAGACGAGGACTGCCAGGGCCATAAAGTGAACGAGTTTCATGCAAAAATCCCTTATCAATAAAAATGAACGGCTCCGAGTGCCTCGTGGCAAGCAAAGCTCGCGAATATCCCAAGGGTGACTCGTGTTCTGAGCATAAAAGACCCTCATTCGATACGAGCATCTGTGTACGCTCAGTGGCGCAAGTCTTACCAGCTATGGTACACGGCTATGTCACAAGCGACCTGTTTTACTCGGCCTAAGTTCTCTTGTCAACCAAGCAAATAAACGATGAAGTAGAAACATCGGAGCCGCATGCTTTCAAGCTGCCAAGAGGTTTAATCTGAATGTGAAGTGGGAATAGCTATCTTGATGCGGTGCATCATCCGCAATTCCCGAGTATTATCTTGCACGAAGGCAAATAGCAGTGGGATATGGACTATCAGTCCAGGACCTGCAAGGATCGATGAGAATCAAAGGAAAGGCATTTTTCAGTGAGCATTTTTAGCTTCGGAGTCGCCTATTACCCTGATTATTTGTACGAAGGACAACTGGCACGGAATGCGCAAGGGCAAATCCTCGCTCATTCGGTAGAGCAATTGATCTGCACGGATCTTCAGCGCATGCAAAGCTTGGGGATCGAGGTGATTCGTATGGGCGAATTCAGTTGGTCGCATGTCGAACCCCAAGCTGGCCAGATCGACTTTACACGCTTACAATTGACCCTTGATCGGGCTCTGCAATATGGAATCAAAGTGGTCCTTTGTACGCCCACAGCCACGCCCCCGAAGTGGCTCTGTGACCGTGAGCCAAGCATCCTGCCAAAGACAAGGGCCGGCCGGACCATAGGCTTCGGTGGGCGTCGTCACTACGATCCTGCCAGCCAGGTGTATCAGCGTGAATCTCTCCGCATCACCCAACTGTATGTGGAAGCCTTAGGCCAACATCCAGCGCTTATTGGCTGGCAAATTGATAACGAATTTGGTCATCACGGCTCATGGCAGTCATTCACTGAGGATTGTCTGCAGCATTTTCGCCGGTGGCTTCAGCAACGCTATCGACATGATATTGCGAGCCTCAACCAGGAGTGGTTCACCTGCTTCTGGTCGCAGCATTATGCTGATTTTGAAGAGATAGATCTGCCCCATGAGGGTTGGAATTCACCGAATCCACATTTGGAAATGGAGTTTCGTCGCTTTATGACCGCAGTCTATGTGGATTTTCAAGAGCAACAGCTCAAAGTGATTCGAGCCGGTTCGCCCGGCCGTTGGCTGACCCACAACCTCATTCCCAAAATGTTCGATCTCTGTCTCTGGAAGCTCACAGCCTCCTTAGATCTCGTGGGCTATGATCACTATCAGTTGGATGCTTGGCCCGACCCGGCTTACTCGGCGAGTCAGTTTAATTTGATGCGATCGTTGAAGCATGGACAGAAATTCTTAGTGCTGGAGCAGCAGCCGGTGCAGGTCAACTGGCAGCCTGTGAACCGCCGCTTGACCATCGATTGGCTGCTCTTATGGGGGGCACAGGCTGCCTTTCTCGGTGCAGCGGGCATGTACTATTTTAGTTGGAGACGCTTTGCCGGCGGTTCAGAACAGTTTCACGATGCGATTGTTCCCCATGACTTGCGAGTGGAACAGTCGCGTCAAGAGCAGATGATAAAGGCCAAGAAAGCTTTGTTCGAGCTGCTGGCGCAGCACTTTCAACTGAGTCGCTTGCCTGATCCCACGGCCCAAGTTCTGATGATCTGCAATATGGAAAGCATCTGGGCCCACGAAAACCCGCAGCAGTCGCTGGCTTGGCAAGCTGTTGAGCAATTCGATAAGATCCATCAAGCTTTCATGGCACTTTCCGTTGGTATCGATTGCGCGGAATCGATTGCTGCTGCTGCCGATCGACTTGCGTGCTATCGAGTTTTAGTCCTGCCAGCTTATGCTTTCGCACTGACAGAGCAAGAGCGAGCGATCCTTGACCGCTTTGTCCACCAGGGAGGTCGTTTGTTGACTCTGCCTCGCACCGGATTCAAAGATTCCCTAAGCAAAATGGTGCCATTTCCCTTGCATCTGTTTGGTCAAAACGATTTCTGCTTCGACGATTTCGGCGCCCTCGGTCCAGAAGAGCGGGAAAAAATCCACTTTCGAAATCGGCGTTTTAAGAATTTAGAGGCTGAATTGTGGTGTGAAAAACTAACACTGGCAGCTGATTCACCCTGGAAAGCTCTGGCCCACTTTGCTGACGGGCCGTACAAGGCTTCTCCGGCGATTATTCGACGGGCGGATTTTGGCCAAGGAGGTGCGGCGATTCATCTGACGTTCTGGCCGGTGCTGTCGGAGGCGCTGGTCGATTTTTTGCAAACCGAATTGCTCGTGGAAGTCGGAATCAGAACGACAGTAGAGGCGCGAGTTCAGGTGTTTCCCCTGCAACTCGATCAACGCCAATTTCAAGCAGTCATCAATTTTTCTGAAGCAGAAGTTCAGCTGGCTGTACCAAGCAGCTTGGGGCAGTTGCAAAGGGCACTAGTAGCTTCGCTTGACGATGACTTGAAGCTGCAAACGAAATGGGTTCAACTTCATAAAAGAGCCAAGCAGTCCTGGCTCAAATTGCCAAAACGGGCGATCTTTTTTGGTGAGTGGATGGATTAAAAAGGTTTTAACCAATTGGCTGCGAAACCACGGGGTGCTCCCTAAGCCTCAATTCCGCTGTTAGTTTCGTTAGACATGTAACTCAAAAAGGGCTAAACATCGGTAAAAGATCTCGAATTATTATAGGGGGCACTATCCAGATGAATAGGCACATGCGTCAAGTTCTGTTTGGACTTTTAAGTTTATGGGTCAGTGGCTGCGAGCAGAACAAGTCGGCACTTCTAGATTCAAGCAATCCGAGTAAGAGTCTCAGTTCCGCACAGCCTTTGATTCTGACCGAAGATGGTTTGATCTCGGCCTTCGGTCAAGGCGCCGGGCGATTGATTTTACGTCCCACGGTGCAAGTCAACGGGCAATGGATCAAAACACCTAGCGTCTGTGATTGGCAGGAACAGCGCCTGAGTTGTTTGCTGCCGAAAGTCGGAACGATGCTGGTGGAACAGATCGAAGATCATTATCAGCTGTCATTCGAGGCGCAAAGCTCTGTGACTGTGCAAGCCATCGCTCTCGAAGGAGAGTTGCAGCTCCCAGGGGCTCGGGGCTGGCTGTCGCAGGGATTTCAATCCTGGTCACAAACCGGCGTGATCTCGTTCAAGCAAAGCCTGAGCCTGACAGCTCTCAGCAAGGCCTTAGCTGAGACCGGCGAAGCCGAGGTCTATCGTCGAGGACAGGGCTTTTCCTGGTGGTATAGTTTTGTCGGCAGCGATCAATTGAGTTTTTTAGCGGGAGCACTGAAGGCTGAGCAGTTCAAATCCTATGTTCAACTCACAGAGCTTGATCAGGATCGTTTTTCACTGCGCTTAGTCAGCGGAGCTGGCGAAAACCTAGCCTTGTTACCCGGGGAAAGGGTTAGTGAGTCCTGGGTCGTGGCCTTGGGGCCTGAGCTTCAGGATCACCTCGATCGCTATGCAAGTAGCCTCGAATCAAGACGAAAAAACCAGCCTACACCAAGCCTAGCTGGATGGAATTCGTGGTACAACCTCTGGGATGATGTCACCGAAAAACAGCTTGATAGCCAAATGCCTCGACTGCGTGAATTTTGGGGAAATCGTCTGCCGAGTGCCTGGCCTCTGACTCTGACGGTTGATGACGGTTGGCAAGAAAACTGGGGGGACTGGCAGCCCAATAAGAAGTTTCCTTCGGGCCTGCAGGGCCTCGCGGAACGAGTCAATGCTCAGTCTTTTCGCTTTGGGCTTTGGTTGGCCCCATTTTTAGTTTCACCGGAGAGCCGGATCACTCGCGAGCATCCTGAGTGGTTAGTGCCGGATATTTTTTATGCCAATCCCGCCGGCAAAAAATTTCGCGTGCTTGATGTAACCCATGCTGGGGCTGCGGAGCACTTGCAAAGTACAGTTCGTCGACTGGTGGCGGCAGGGGTGCAGCAATTGAAAATAGATTTCCTATTTGCCGGGACTTTTGAAGGCAAGCGGCAAAAACCAGTGACGGGCATGATGGCCTATCGGGAAGGATTGCGCTTAATTCGTGAAGCGGCAGGAGAAGAGGTGCAAATCGTGGCCGTTGGTGCCCCACCGTTAGCGACATTTCCCTATGTTGATGGCTGGAGAGTGGGCGGTGATATAGCATTCAAGCCGGCCTTCGCCGGTTTGCCGAAACCAGGCAGCAATTTCATTTCCAATCAAGCCAGAAGCCTTGCCGGGCGTCAAGCTTATTGCCAAGTGACTCTGTGCGATGCCGATCCAGCGCTATTGCGTTCAGGGTCTTTGCCGCTGGTGGACGCTGGAATTTGGGTAGCAGCTGCCGCTGGCGGTGCTCTCGTACTGTCTGACAATCTGCCTGAATTAGCTTCGGATCGCTTTGCTAAAGGCTTTGATAAGCTTCAAGTTACTAATGGACTCTCTGGTCGGCCAGCGCGGTTACAGAGTTATTTTCCGAGGCAGATACCTAACGATCTGAACAATATGAAAGATAAGCTGCTTACCGCCCGAGCTGAAGTTCCCGAAATCTGGTTGATGCCAGACGGAACGAGAATCGGGCTCAATCTGAGTGGTAAAGACCAGAATCTGGAAGGGGTCGTTGTGCCTAGCGACAGCAGTCGTATTTTGCCTTGAAAACGAGGTAGCGCGAACAGCCCCTGAGTGTTGAGGCGGTTCTTCGTGCTAGGTCGGGTGAATGTGCGAGTTATTTGCAGGCACTTTGATCATTGCTTTGTGCCTCCTTTTTCATTTCAACCCTAAAAGCCTTGCTTGGTAGCTTTTCCGAGCGAAGCGTCTGATTCGCTAGCGGCGATGAATCGGTTCTTGACGGGTGATTCAGCTTGGGATACTGATGCCCAAACGGCCAAGTGAGGTTCATTGTGATATCCCATATTCTTTGCAGATTTTTCCTCTTCATTTTTGTTTTACTTGGAGCGGCTCAGCTTCAAGCCGAAGCAGGTTTGCGAACGCTTTATCTTACCGATTTCAATAATCCCTATCATGATTACGAGCAAAGCTTGAACAGCCTGCAAGCGTTGCTCGAGCAGAAGCTTAATCTTGCACTGACAGTCGTTGGTCGACAAAGTAAGGAGAGTCTCGATCTGCTGAAGAAGCCGGGGTTTCTTAACGGCTATCAGCTGTTCATTTATAACGCCTGCTTCGCTGATAATACCGACTTACAGCTGTTGCGGAATCTGAATCAGGAAATTCAAAACTCTGGAGTTCCTACGGTGTTTTTGCATTGTGCGATGCATAACTTTCGTTGGTCTTCTGAAGAGCCTGGTATCTATGGTATCGGCAAGAGCTCGCGATTGAAGAAAGTTTGGGCGAAAACTTATCCGAGAGAAGCCTTTCCAGCTTTTTGGCAGTTGACGGGTATGGATACGGTGAATCACGACTGGATCGGCGCCTTCACAGTCGATAAGGTTATGGACCATCCCATTACCCAGAACCTGCCAGCAAGCTGGAAAGTGTCGAGAGATGAACGCTATCGTACCCTGCGATTGCAGGTGGGTGTCATTCCCCTTTTGAAGTCGGGTGACTCGACCATTGCCTGGTTGCATAGCTTCGGTAAAGCCAGAATATTTGCCACTACCCTTGGGCATGATGATGAAACCTTGAAGGATCCATTATTTGGTGAACTGCTGAGTCAGGGGATTGTGTTTATCACGGGCAAGCGTAGTAATTGGAGATGATAGCATCCCGTCATGCCCAGCGAACGTAGTTCGCGTCGGGCATCCGCCGGTTGTTATTCGAAGGGATCCCCGACGCGCTTCGCGCTGGGGATGACGGCGTTCCGTTATGCCCAGCGAACGTAGTTCGCGTCGGGCATCCGCCGGTTGTTATTCGAAGGGATCCCCGACGCGCTTCGCGCTGGGGATGACGGCGTTCCGTTATGCCCA
>JBGSRE010000292.1:0-2557 GCA_041737755.1 Oligoflexus sp. | reverse complement strand
CCAGTCCTTTGATCCTATTGCTGTTATTCCTAGGTGATCCCTCGGTTAAATCGGCGACAATCGGCCTGCTGCTGATAGTTGTCGGCGAATTGTCTCGCATTTACAGCGTTGGATTTATCGGGACCGTTTCTCGAACCCGCTCACAAAGCACCGGCCAGCGGCTCATTAGCGAAGGGCCTTTCGCCTTTGTTCGCAACCCACTTTATCTCAGTAATTTCATGATTACTCTGGGCTTTACTGTGTTTGGCGGCAAAATTTGGCTGATGGGTTTGACGGTGCTGCTGTTCGTGATCCAGTACTATTTTATTGTCGCCTATGAGGAAAATCTGCTGGTCACCAAATTTGGTGAAGAATATGAAGATTATATGCTGCGAGTGCCTCGTTGGATCCCTGAGCGCTTGCCATCCTTGGATTCCATCGCGTGGCCCGATACTTTCACACCAGCTTTGAAAAGTGAAAAGAGGACGCTCACGACCATCTTTTCGCTGATTTTTTTACTGGCTTTGTTTGCTTAGTTTCAAGCGAGGAAGAGCCTGTCAGGCTAACAGTGTGGCAGGCATCAAATCTTCCCGATCAGCAAGACGATCACAGAAAACCATCGGCCCTTCTTCCGCTAGCCAGTACCATCCTTTAAGCCCCAGTTCCGGCCATACAATCAAGAGAAAACGATAGGCTTCCTGGTACCAGGAAAGATCCAGTCCGGGGACGATTACGGCGTGAATGACATTCAAAATGCGACGCAGTTGCCGTTCCTTCAGCAGTGTTTGCAGATAATCGACAAAGAACAGCACGGTTTGATCGCCGATTTTTAATGCTCCCATCAGTTGATGCAAAGATTTCGGCTGAAGCTCTTCAAAAAGAAAAGCCAAAAAGCGCAATTCAGCAGCGGGTTGCCGCGTGGTGTCCAGCATGTGCAAGAAGATACTAAGCACCTCCTGCTGCTCGGACCGACTGGCATTTTCACCGAGCAATCGCAGGACGAAATCACTGGCTTGGCTTCGACTGATTTGCACGCCAGTTAGCAGCCGCAATCGATCCCGCAGCAAACTCCACCTTGGCTCGGTGGTTGCCGCCATAGGTTTGGCTGGAGCTACCGGGGGCGGCGTTCGCAGGTGAGACAACTCCTTCGAAGAAGGCATTGCGTCGCGAACCGGGGCTGGGGCATCGCGAACCGGGGCTGGGGCTTCGCGAACCGGAGCTGGGGCTTCGCGCTGAGTATAGGGAGGCTCATCGGATTGCATTTCCCGAATTGCCGCGAATGCATCGCGTTGGGGAAAACGAGCTTCTATAGGTGCTGCTGGCTTTTGCACAGCAAAGGGATCGTTTGAATCGCGCTGGGCTAGGGGAGCCTCACGGCCGACTGGATAAGCCGAGCGAATCGGTGCAAACGGATCATTTGCAATGGGCTCAGGATCGCGCTCCACGGGAAAAACTTCCCGATCGGCCAGGGTCGGCTCACGACTTAATGGAATGGGTTCCCTGACTTTTTTAGGCGTTTCTTGGACGGCCTGCGATGTTTTTTGCTGTGCCTTAAATTCCTGTGGGCTTGGGGCAAGCTCATAGGGAGGAATATCAAAGTCACGCGGTGGAAAAGCGGGCTCTACAGGAAAAATCGGCATCCGCGAATGCATCAGATCTTCGGGAGGCAAATGCCGGGTAGCTTCATTGTCAAAATTCATCGGCGACGACGCCATCCTTGAGTCTGGGAGAATCTCGGTATTTTCCATTGGCGTTGAATCGATCGATTGCGAAGTTGCCTGATCGTAATTCAAGTGACCGCGCATCTCCTGCTTGACCATACTGCGATTGGAAGTATTTTCTGGAAAATGCACATGCTGCGATTCATGAAACATGGCATTGGAATCAGCGATATCATCATCAGATTCAAAGAATGCGCGAGGGGATTTATTAACTTTGGTCTTAGGACTTTCTGATTTAGCTGGTCGTTTTTCGTCCTGACGAGGGGATCGATCGTCAATCGAATTGCGCTCTGCGGACCGAGACTGGCCGGACTTGGACGGAGAAAAGACATCGGTCGTTTCAAAAACAGAGGCCATATTGCGCGTTCGAACAGGCTGTTCTTGATCGTCAGGATGATCTAAAAGGTTGGGTCCAACCTTGATACCAGATACCTTGGAGAGCGAGGAACGCCGCGTTTGTTCGCCAGGATCATCGTCGGTTTCCTCCAAACTTTTATCGTAAAACTCTTTTTGAACAGGAGGGCTCGTCGACTCTTCTGGCGGAGGATTTTTTTTGCGAGGCGAATAGCCAAAATCTTCAGCATTAAAATCGGTCCTGACAGGAGCCGCGGGAGTCGATTGGGCAAAGGATTCCCTGGTGGTCGATGGTGTGTTCCGTTGGATTGTCTTGCGGCCACCGTGGCGGAAGGTCAGTTTCTCGTGATCCAGACCAAGTCTATGCAGCACCGTTGTACTGCGCCCCTTGGACTGGACACGAAAAGGGGCAGGGAGAGTTGGGTGTACGAAAGATCATTACCCATTTTGGAACACCGAAGACGGCCCGCCAGCACCGTCCTTCGGGTTTCCGTTTTGGGGTT
>JBGSRE010000253.1:0-2020 GCA_041737755.1 Oligoflexus sp. | reverse complement strand
AGTACTTAGCAATATAAATATTAAAATTGAAAAAGGAAATACCGTTGCACTTGTAGGACGTAGTGGAGGTGGTAAATCAACGATTGCCGATTTATTACCTCGATTTTTTGATCCAATATCAGGAAAAATTATGAAGATATCAAAATTGAATTCTCGCTCTTCGCTTCAAGAACAGTTGTCATTCGCAAGAAAAGCCAGCATCCTTATCTGTCAAAGTTTAAAAATCGAAGACTATGGTGTCCAAGCCATGCCCGATGTGAGTCCACCCAAATGGCATTTGGCGCACACCACCTGGTTTTTTGAAGTTTTCGTTTTAAGTCGATTTCTCAAGAACTACCGCCCCTTCGATCCCATGTTCGCGCATCTCTTCAATTCGTACTACGAAACCGTAGGCTCTGCTCACCCAAAAAAGAACCGAGGCATTCTCTCGCGACCGGATGTTGAGAGTATTCTCCTCTATCGGCAGCAGATCGAAGATCAAGTCATCGATCTACTCCAGAGTGATCATCCGGCTTTAGCTGAGATCGAGAGCATCATAAAACTAGGTATTGAGCATGAGCAGCAGCATCAAGAATTGCTGTTGATGGATATCAAATTCAACTTCAGTCAGAATCCCCTTCTGCCTGTATACCTTGATGAAAACCATGCCCCGAATGAACTCCCTGCAAATTTAGACTGGCTGCATTGTCCGGCAGGACTGTACGAAATCGGAGCGAATCCAGATTCATTTCACTTTGACAATGAATCACCTCGGCATCAAGTGTACCTGCAAGGATTTGGATTGGCCAAGCGCTTGAGTTCCAACCTCGAATATCTGGCCTTCATCGAAGACGGAGGCTATCAAAGAGTCGATTTGTGGCTATCTGAAGGGTGGCAATTCATCCAAGAGCAGAAAATTGGCCATCCTCTCTACTGGCAGTATGCCACCCAGGAATGGAAAGAGTTCACCCTCAGCGGTTTGAAGAAACTGGATCCCCATCGACCCGTAAGTCACATTTCGTATTTTGAAGCGGATGCTTTTGCACGCTGGAAAGGTGTCCGCCTACCGACCGAATTTGAGTGGGAGATTACTGCCCAAACTCATTTCACCAGCGGGAATTGCAAACCAAGAAGAGACCTCGAGACGGGCGCCAATCAGAATCTTGCCGATTGGTTCTACCAACTTTGGCAGTGGACCGCTAGCAGCTACCAGGCGTATCCAGGTTTTCGACCGTCAGCAGGAAGCCTTGGCGAATACAATGGCAAGTTTATGTGCAATCAGTATGTTTTGCGAGGCGGTTCCTATGGAACTCCGCGAGATCATTTTCGATTGAGCTATAGGAACTTTTTTCCCGCAGGGAGCCGCTGGATGTTCTCAGGAATCAGACTTGCAAAGGAACTGGAACTATGACTGAATTTCACCTTGTCGATTTAAAACCCAAGTTCGCAGAATTCAAGATTGACGTTCTGTTTGGACTTTCGTCAGAAGTGAAAACCTTACAACCCAAGTATTTCTACGACGAGCGCGGTTCGCAGCTTTTCGACAAGATATGTGAACTCGAAGAATACTATCCAACCCGCACCGAGATGAAGATCCTTGATGATCATGTGGATGACATTGAGGCGATTTTGGAGCATCCCAGTTCAATCATCGAATATGGCAGCGGGAGTATCTGGTTGTTTTCAATCAGAATAGATCAAGAATCGAAATGCATCTCAGAGCCAAAATCAAGCACTAAGTCAAGATAGGCCAGGAACACGTATCCTTCGAAGCCGGCGAGACAATTCATACTGAATCCTCACATAAATATGGACTCGACTCGTTCAAAAGTTTCTCTCGGGAAGCTGGAATGGAATTACAAGCATGCTTCACCGACGACCATCAAGACTTTGCGGTTCTGGTTTTGGGCTGAGACTCATTCATGAACACAGGTCAATGACGCCACAGGTCGGTGGCGATGATTTTCGCAAAGTGCTTGCTGAGGCCCAGCGCTGCTTGACCATTGCCAGTTGCGCAGTCCCAGGCAGAGTCAAGACTTGA
>JBGSRE010000239.1:0-10978 GCA_041737755.1 Oligoflexus sp. | reverse complement strand
CCAGTCGATGAAATGATACGGGCAGAATATAGCGTTCCCCATTGCCATCGGTCGGGCAGAAACTGGCCATGCTATGCACATCGATGAGGCAGGAGCCCTCGCGCCTCACTTCAGCATAAAGCTCTTCCATGCGTTGCAAGGTTTGCTGATGCAAGGCCAGAAATGCTTGCTTGAGGCTGACAAACAGTGCCGTTGGTAGACAGGGACGAAGACAGTGATCGAGCAACCGACCTCCGTCGATGATGGCTCGCGGGTAATTCATAGCGACAGTGAGGCAGGGTCGCCCATAGCCTCGTGCCAGCTTGTGGGCCATAGCGTGGGTCAGCTCATCGGCTCCTACGTCGCGTTCGATCGCGAGGTAAGTTTGAAAAAGCGGCCAAATCGTCTGCATTTGGCGATCTTCTTCAATTTGAGGAAAGGCTGCAAGAAAGTCATCGGCGCCAGCTCCGTGCGACGACACGAGAATGATGCGAGGGGCACGCCGGCCCTGGTATTCGATTTCTTTTAAACTTTGATAGCGCATAGGATGTGGGCTTTTTTTCGTGAGGTTAAATCCAGCCGAGTTTAACATGTGCTTCTGGAAAGGCAAGACCACAGATACTGATTGCTTCAGGCAGCGAGCCTCCTGTGGCCAAGGTGGGCGGCCCATGCTATTGTGTTTCGAGACCGAGCCAGGACCTTTGCCTTGGCTCCAGACAAGCCAGCGACAGGAGGAATCGGGTGGAACTTATCAGTCAATGTCGGCGTGAAGTCTTCAAGAGACTGTGGGCTCATTATAATCAATTGGTACCTTTTGTGCCGAAGCTTATGCAGACCTTCAAGGAGCGGGGCGACGAGTGGGTCGAAGATCACGTTGCTTATCGGACCTTGCCCGGTGAATTTACCGGCTGGCATATTCTGCAAGCTGTGTTTGAGACTTTGGGCTATACGCGCAAAGACGACTATCATTTTGAAGCCAAGCAATTGAGAGCCTTCTGGCTCTGTCCTCCCGATGTGCTGGGACACACGCGCGAAGCATCGCCGAAAATTTTTGTGTCGGAATTGATTCCGCATCGTTTTTCAACTGAATTTCAAGAGGTGGTACGTCGCCTCAGCGCCCAGGTGACAGCTTCGCCTTTGCGCCGTATTCAGCATCTCAGCGAACTCGTTAAAGCTGGCAAGCATGAAGCCTGTGATCAATTCATCCAGGAGTGTGTGGCCCTGCTGACCACTCGTCCATCCTGGAGCCGCCCGAGTCTGCGCGATTATGAAATCCTGAAGAAGGAAAGTGAATACGCGTCGTGGACCATGCTTTACGGTCATCAGATCAATCACTTTACGGTGAGCGTGCACCTGATGAAAACCTTTCCAGGCATCCAGGCTTTGGCCGATTATCTGGCCAAGGATCTGAAGGTGCCGATGAATGCTTCTGGTGGTGTGGTGAAGGGAACTCCTGAACTCTTGCTGGAGCAGATTGCAACCTTGGCTGTGGACATCGACTATGAATTCCAAGAGGGCGTGGAAAAAGTCCCCTATGGTTTCGTCGAATTTGCCTATCGTCATACCCTGCCTGGCAAAAAACACGATGGAGTCTGGAATTCTTATTATCAAGGATTTGTGACGTCCAACGCTGACAAGATTTTTGAATCCACTTTCAAAGCATAAAAAAGGCCTCGGTTGAAAAACCGAGGCTTATTCATGTGCGACCCAAGCCTTTGCAGCTTGAATTTTTAAGCTGATTATTGTTTGAGATCTTTGCAGCAGCGAAAACTCAAATGATAGTTGGCATGACTGTCGGCATGCATGAGCTTGGTTCCGTGCCAGTAAGGGGCTCGCCATCGACAGTGATCGGCATGCGCCTGGTACTTATCCCAGATGAACCAACTTCCCTTCATTTCTGTATAGCCGAGTTTTTTGCTGCCCTGGCTGGCCATCTCATCGGGTTTGGTCGGCAAGTTCATGTGTTCCGCGGCGTTGCCATGCAGATCGAAGACCTCCAGCGCACTTTTGCAAAGGGGAAAGCTGCCGACCGGATAGGTGTTGGAACCACAGCGAGCCCAATCGCCGCCATTGCAGCCATCATCCTTGATCGAATTCATGCCGCAGATGCCTTTTTTGCGTTCCTTGCCATAGGAATAGATCGGGTTTTTATCAGCCACACGATTGTGCGCTAAGCGGCGTTGCTTGATCTGAGCTTCCGCGGGTAAGTTGGTAAAAGTGTCGAAAGCATAATCGGGTTCTTCCAGTGCACCGGCGCAGGCACCTTCCCATTCATGAGCGTCGCACATCCGTTTACCAAGAGCAGTGCAGATATCGGCGGCTTCACTGGCACGGGTCCAGACCACAGGATATTCGCAGGGGATGTTGGGATATTCGAACTGATCGATGCAGGCTTTGGCATCTTCCGGTTTTTGTTTGGCTGGATTGTATAAAGGCGCCATGTAGGGGGACCCGCAAATTTTTTCAAATTGCGGATTTTCGTAGGTCACTCCGGCTTTTTTAACTTGCTCGAGACACTGTTCGGTGCTCAGCGGATGACGGGTAACTTTGGGATTGCCTTGCCCGATGAATTGGGAGCGACTGTGAAATTTTTCTAAAACTTTTTTGTAATCCTGGATAAGAGTTTCCCGGTCGGCTGAAAACGCCGGCCCAGAATGAGCAAACCCTATCACAGCCAAGGCGCAGAAGAGATGGCGGAGCATAACTGTCTCCTTCGAAGAACAGCAAAGACGAATACACTGACTCTTATCATAACCAATTCCTATCATCCTGGTCCAGATGGCCGGGAATTTGTTACCAGGACTTGCATGGAGGGGGGCTTTTGAGGTACCAAAAGTGAATTGAACTTAGGAATTCCAGTTATTCCGTAACTGTTTCTTGCCTCGAGGAGCTCTGATGAAAGTTTTTGCCTTTATGTTCGCAGCGATCGGCCTCGCCAGCACCTTCTTCGCGGCTCCTGGCTTAGCGCGACCGCAACAAGCTGTGGTTCAAGCGGGTATTGATAATGGTGGATTGGTCCTGGGTGGGGACTTCCTAGTCAATGACACCGCAACCGAGAGTTATGGTGGATATCTCCGCTTGTTTTCCAAGGATGAAGACAAGGGAGCGCCAGCGATTTTTGCCGTTGGTGCATCGGTTCGGGGGCATGTGAAAGTTGGTATTTTTGAATATTACCTTTCCCCAGGCTTTGGTTTGATTCATTACAATTTGAATGACACGGAATTGCTTTTTGGACCAACTTTAACCTATGGTTTGACGGCCGATATCGATTCGAATGTGGGTCTCGGCGTGGAGAATACCAAGCTCTACAGCTGGATAGGTGAATACAAGGGTCTCATTAAAGATGCGTTTCTTGCTCATGTCCGCTTTCGTCTTTAAGCAGCGTTTATGCACTTCGGCCGTGTCAGTGATGATAGAGGATTGCAGCTGGCGCTGCCCTCTGCTCAAGCCCGGACCTTAAGTTATTTGCGTCTGGGCCATGCTGGGCGTGGGCTCATCCACGGTGCGGCGCCGATTTGGGCGACTCGCGATTGGGTGGGAAGTTTTTATCCTGAAGGGACGCGGCCGTCGGAGTACTTGCGAGTCTATGCGCAGCATTATTCTTCGGTTGAATTCAATGGCAGCTTTTACAGTCTGCCCAGCTCCAGCCAAGTACAGAGTTGGTTGACCCAGATCGGGCCTGATTTTAGGTTCTGCCCGAAGCTGCATCAGGACCTTTCCCATAAGCTGGGTCAGCCACTGGACTTGAATCTTCTGCATCGCTATTTTCGGTTTTGCGAAGACTTGGGTTCGCACCTGGGTCTGAGTTTTTTGCAATTGCCCGAGTGGTTTTCACCGGCCCATCTTCCATCTCTGATGAAATTTTTGGATCAATGGAGTCGGAATATTCCTTTGGCGATCGAGTTTCGCCACCCGGATTGGTTCCATCAGCATATGCTTTTGGATTCTGTGATCAATCTGCTTTATCGGGCCCAGCTAGCGACAGTGATCACGGATACACCCGGACGCCGCGATGTTCTCCACATGTCTTTGACCCAGCCTAAGCTTATTGTGCGGTTCCAGGGGTGCTTTCCCTCCGCGCGCGATGACCAGAGGATTCGAGATTGGATGGACCGCCTGGTGGACTGGGCGAATGCTGGGATGGATGAGATCTTTTTCTTTATTCATCAAGCTAGGAATGGCGCCATACCGCAAACTGTGGATTTTGCCTTGCGGTGCCTGCATGAACGACGGGTTCATTGATTTTGCTTCGAGATGACGGGTGCCCGACGCGCTTCGCGCTGGGCATGACGGAACTGGCGTCGTAAAACAAGCCATGCCTGCGAGCCAAGTCATCCCCAGCGCTCGAGTCATCCCCAGCGCTCGAGTCATCCCCAGCGCTCGAGTCATCCCCAGCGCTCGAGTCATCCCCAGCGCGAAGCGCGTCGGGGATCCGTTGGATCACTCCGGCTGCTGCTTCACGCTCTGATCGTAAAGCTGATCAAAGTTAATGGGCGCTAGAACCAGCGGAGGAAAACTACCCTTCAGGCAGAGGCTATCGACCGTCTCACGCAGGTAAGGGAAGAGAATCGTCAAACAGAAAGTACCCATCAGGCGTCGCAACTGATCCCCTTCGAGACCTTTGATCACGAAAATTCCAGCCTGTTCCACTTCAATAACAAAAGCCGAGGTATCATTGTTTTTTGCCGTAACGGTCATTTCCAACGAGACTTCATAGGCAGCATCAGCAATTTTGCGATTTTTCGTCTGCATCTCGACATTGACCTGAGGTTTCCAATTCTGGCCGAAAACTTCCACCGGATTGGGCGACTCGAAGGACAGATCCTTCACATAAATTCTTTGCAAAGCGACTTGTATTTCCTGGTCAGCCATGGCTACTCCTGCTATTGGTCGGGCTGTCGCTCCATGCGGAACGGGTGCTCACAGTAGCTGAAGCTCGAGAATTGGGGAAGCATTATTTGGCCAAAAAATCAGCCTTCTGCCCTGGAAAATGACTCAGAATGGGGTATTCCATGCGAGCAAAATGACGTTGACAGTCCCCCTCTTTATCATCGACAGTCGGGATGTTTCCCATCTTCGCTGTCCATCCGCAGGAGCTTTCAGCGTGCAAGGCCATTCAAAGTCATTGTCGAAAGGCAGGACAGCTTTGTTTTTATATATTTGTATGGCCCTGGCCGTCATCGTTCTTTTGACCCTAGTCGACTCTTGGGATAGTCGCGGATCGCTCTGGCTCCAGAGTCATAGCTTTCCCTCCATGGTCCGCTTCATGGACCAAAGTCTGTTCGAAGGGGATGCCTTTGGTGCCGGTGATGTGACTATTTTTTTACAGATTTTCGTCCTGTTTGCTTGGACTCTTAGCTTCGTTCCTGCAGCTCCCAAAGGACTCTTGCGAGCACGCTCTGTTCTCGGTTATATCCTTGTCAGTTCGATACTGACTGCGCTGGTCGTACACCTCTTTAAAGGGGTGATAGCAAGGCCGCGCCCTCACGAGCTGACCATCGAACAGACCTTATCCAGCACCTGGTATGGACTTCAGAATCGATCTTTTCATGGCTGGGGGCGGGGCAGTTTTCCCAGTGGGCATACAGCGAATGCAATCAGTCTTATGGCCTATTGCTATGCCTTAGAGTTTTTAAAGTACCGACGTTTGGCCCGAGCTCTTGGTCTATGTGTGATTTTATTTGCAGGGGTCATGGCCGTGAGCCGAGTGATGGCCGGCGCGCATTGGCCCACGGATACGTTAATGGCAATCGCTTTAGGATGGTTGATCGCTTTTGGGAGTTATCGTCGATGGCAAGAGAAGCATACGAACTTGCAGCTCTGAAGAAAAAATGGCAGGCAAGTATTTACCAGGGCCTATCGGCGGGAACCGGCTGGACCATGGCGCTGGTCATTCTCGGGGCCGGACTCATGATCCATCTCTGGTTGGCGACGATTTTTCCATTGAGCAATGATGAGTCCTACTACTGGGACTGGGGGCAAAAACTGCAACTCAGTTACTACGATCACCCGCCCGGTATCTCCTGGGTCACGGCTATCAATGCTCATTTGGGTTCCGGGCTTTTGGCCGTTCGATTGCTTGTGCCCTTTATGCAAGCACTGGCCAGCTTCTTCATGCTGCTCTGTCTCCGTGAAATTCATCCTCAGTGGCGACCCAGAGATTTCTTGCTCCTCTCTCTTGCCACCGTTCTTCTGCCAGGATTTAGTTTGCTTGGAATCTTCGCCTTGCCTGATGCGGGACTCTATCCTTGCATCAGTGCCGCTCTCTTTTTAACTCTGCGTTTTCGCTCGCGGGAAACCCTGGGGCTGGTCGATGGTCTGCTATGGGGCGCTCTTCTGGGTCTAGCTGGAGTCTTCAAGTACCATGCCTTGCCGATAGGAGCCGGGATGGGACTCGCGCTCTTGTTCGCGAGGCGATCCACGTTCAAAGCCGATCTTGGCTTTTGGTGCAGTGTCCTCGTCGCTGGTCTCACGATGACCTTGCCGGTTTGGATTTGGAATATTCAAAACGATTGGGCCTCGATCCGCTATCAAACAGAGCATGGCATGGGCGGACTCCAGTTGCAATGGTCCGGGGGATTAAGGACGATGCTTGGCATCCTGCTCTTCGTGACGCCGGCATTCGCTATCATGCTGCTGCTGACCATAAAACGTATGATTCGCAATCCAGCAGCACTCCCAGAAGGGGTAACATGGATCATCTTGGGCTCGAGTTTGCCCGTGCTCCTGCTGGTCGGAGGGGTGAGCTTTTTTAAGCCAGTGCTCTTGCATTGGTTGATGCCTGGACTTTGGCTGCTCCTGCCAGCCTGGGTGTATTTCTATTCCGATCGGATTGCACAGTCTAAACGAACTTGGGTCTTAGCTTTTCTCTTGAGTATCGTTCTGCCGGCTGTCCTCTCGAATCGAAGTTTTCGGCACAGTTTGCTCACTCACTTGGGAGACAAGGCCGGAGCTATTATGGAGCTGACCGTTTGGAACGAGCTGAATGCCACGCTGCAAGTCATGCACAAGACGCCCGACTTTGCGCAACCAGAGGCTTGCCCAAAAGAAGGCTATCTGGCCGGACAGCGCTGGTATTCCGTATCGCAATTGCATTTTCTCAATAAGCAGAAGAGACCGACGATATCGCTCGATCGTGGCAATCCTTCCTACTATAGCTTTCGCGATGCCAAAGTAAATTGGGTGGGATGTGCGGTGACTCTGGTCATTGCTGAGCGTAATTTTCGGCAGCAAGACTATACGGATCTTATAGAAATCATGCAGGTTGAAAAGATTCCTCTGCAATTGCATGCTTCACAGAAATATCTCGCGATTAATGGCCGCTTGATAGCGCCGCCTTCCAAAGTTTTGAAGCTAGTATCAGGGCCATAAGTGAGGTCGGGTGGGCTGCCTGTTAGCAAAAACAGGCCTGCCCCGAAAGCCAGAACCTTAGCTCAGACTTTAGTGATTACTCGTCGTTCAACTTTACCTGATAAAAGCTCATCTCAAGTTTTGCATTGCCACTGACGCCACCGCGAGCGCCTGGCTGATATTTTTCAATCGTATTGACCGTATCAGCAAAATCATCATCATCCGTTAAGGCCCCGGTCGGCAGGGCATCGATGACCTTGGTCGCCAACTCAGAGACGATGGCCGCAACAGCCAGGGTGGTCGTTTGCGTGGGATTGACCACGGCGCTCACCACGGCCGATGCTGCGGTTACAAAGATTTTGGCAAGACTGCTGTAATCATAGCGTGAGTCATGTTCAAAGAAACTGATGTTGCTTATCTGATAGTAATTTTGCTTCCACATATGCACGATCTGCCGCAAATCATAGCGGACATTTTTCTTGTCCACCGAAGGAAGATCGATAATTTCGCTTACGCCTTTGCCGTCTTTGCCGATGTAAGTGATAACCGCATAGATTTCTGCCGCGCCCTTAATCCAAGGCTCTTTTACATCGCTCAGTTCCAAAGTATTCAGCATCAGACCGCCGTCGCTGCCGGTGGCTGCTGCTTTTATACCGGAAAGATAAAGCGGAGCGGGCATGTTGAGCTTTTCTGAGAAACTAAGGGTAATGATGGGATATTGAATCTGCGAAGGATCACTTGTCCCATCCAGCACATCGATGGCCCCATCTTTATTCACCGCTTCGATTCTTTTCAATTCCTCTGAGTTATCAGCAACGTTGGGAATAAAGGCCCAACGGGCCGGCGTCTTCTGGCGAAGCTGATTAGGATCGATATAGTCGAGGACCAAAAGCGAGATATCATCCGCCTTAAAATTTTCCTTGATCAAATCAACTTCTTTTTCGCTTAAACCATACTTCTCTTTATTTTCAAGCACATGCTTGAGATAGAGTCCCCCGCCATCGCGCTGATTCTCGATGTCCCTGATCAATGTCTCATTGGCAGTTGAAGCAATACTTTGTAAAACACTGGTTTCTTTGCTTTTCTGACCACAACCCACATGGAAAGCCAGAAGCACAAGAAGCATTAAGACATTTTTCATGGAACTCCCTTTCTAAATAGCGACAATGGGTTATACAGCAATCCATGTGCCAGATGGCAATTGAGAGAAATTGTTAGCTTAAGTGGGCTAGGGGCTGTCAGTTTTTTCTACAGCGTCTGCAGTTCTTCCAAAATCGATCGGGAGAGAGGAGGGGAGGCCCTCTCACAAAGCCAAATCCCCCATGGAGCAGCTTCGAATGCTGGACGGCTCCATGAGGGATTCTAGCAGCTCGGCTCAGTGAGCTGGAAGGCTCAGGTAGTCACGAAAGAGAATCTTATAGGTTTCGCTGTCATCCATCTTATAGATCGAAGGTCGAAGGACAAGATTAGCAGCATCCTTGACGCCAGCTCGCTGCAGTTCGTCAAAAGAGATAAACATTTTAAAAGGTTTTTCTGGGCCATAGGCGAGATCGCTCAGGTTTTGACTGAGGACGAATCGTCGATCAGAAACCAGTTGCCGAGAACCATCATCCTGAGTGGTGTAGACAGCTTCAAAAATGGGGTCGGTTGTTTGGTCGGTTTCCGGACCGATGATTTTGAGCTGAGGAAACAAACTCACATAGTAAAAGGTTCCAAGCGGAGCCGTGTAGGTAAACTGAAGATTGATCTCGACACCAGCCGTGCCTTTTTCATCAAAGGCTAGTTTCACTTCCGACGTTACGGGGCTTAGCTCACTGACGATGGTCTGATTGTTCAGATCGACATCCAGTCTTTTGACTTTGGCCGTTGTAAAGCTGCCGTAGGACCAGTTTTCCACAAACTCATAGGGCATCTGACCGTAACCATTCTGTCCCCAAGTTTTTCCCCAAGAGTTTTTAAAGTAAAAGACTTTATCCTCTTCATTGAATCCTGTGAGCAAAACGGTGTGACCACCACAGAGATCAGGCTCGGTTTTGCATTCAGCTTCTAATTCCGTATTGTGTTCGACGCGTCCCGCTTCGCCATTCCAACCATTTTGATTGACAGGCACCGAAATAGTGACGGCAGCCCCTTCCGCCAGTCGAGTTTTTACAGCCTGGATGCTCGCTGGCTGACTGAGTTGAAAACTAAATTTCGTGGCATCAATGATTTGTTTTTGAGCTTCTGTATTCGGACCGAAATGGCTACGACAGAAAAGTGGTGCGTTTTTGTCATCTTCGTAGTTTTCGCAAGGAAGCCCTTTTTCAAACCAGGAATGGGTATAGGGCATGGCCTCTTCTAAAAGGAAGCCGCGTTGCATGAAGCTGCGAATATTGGCGGAAAGGGAGGACGCATCATCCTTAGTGCTGACCCGGTCGAGGGCTTTATTTGCATAGATCAGATACTCCTCCGAAAGATTCAAATCACGACGATCGGGATAGTACTGTTTCAATGCCTGTTCGAACAGTGCCACGGTGGTAAAGTAAGCACAGCTTCCTCTTTGGCCTTGATCCTTGACCGGAGTTTGCATTTCGCTCAGATCAACTTTTGCCGGCAGTTCAAGGGTGGGCAAATTGCGGAGAGTGTCGGGCGAGGCTTGCCAGAAGTCGCCGGTAGGTTTGGGCTGCAGTTTGATACGGCGACCATCAATCTCGATGGTGTTCGCTGCTCCCTGAATAGCCCAAATTGATGTTGCAAAAAGGATAAGAGACCTTGCAGACATAAACTCTCCGATAGATTTGTAGAAGGATGTCTCTGATTATTAACAAAACTTGAGCGATAACTTAACAGGAAAATGAGGGGCGTCATGGGAAAGGTGTCATGCCCCTTAGCAATGAATCTGAACCCAGATATTCAGGCGGTCCATGAATTCGCAGAGTGGGAGATTCCCAAGAGCTCTTTCTTAAAGATCAGAAATGAGTCGAGATAAGATACCAGAAGGAAGTGTTCCCAAGGCTCTCCGCTGCCCCTTTGGGCTAACATGGAATGGGCCAGGGGTTTTTATTAACTACAGTAATATAAGGTGGTTAAGGAGACTTGAGACGGAATTTTTCCAAAATGAGCCAGGCAGATTATGATTTGTAATGCACCGTCCGAAACGATTCGCATGGATTAGTGCCTCTATTCACCATGGGTTCTATGGGTATTATGTTTTCAATGCGATGGGTCATCTTCCTCCTCAGCTTTTTGTCGTTTAAGGCCATGGCCTTTAACGAGCCAACTTTTATCGTTGAGTCGGATCGCTTCATAATGCGCCAGCTCAATGACTACAGCCTTGGCAATTTTCCAAAAAAACTCAGCGAGGCAGAGATCAACCGGTTCTTAGATGAAGGGCGTTTCGAGCTGCGGATGACCTACGATCTGAAATACAAAAAATACTTTTACTTTGGCTATCGAATTGATAACCGTCTGGCCAAGTCTAAGTATGTTTTCCTCAAACTACCTGGGACAATAGAAGATTCTCAAATATTTAGTGCTCATAATGGGCAATTAATTGCTTGGACACGATATCCAGGTAAGCAGGATGTTTTTTTTGCGGAAATACCGCCAGGAACGACAATTGCGATCGGCCATCGACGCTCATTCATCGATGGCACTTTCGCCCTCGGCG
>JBGSRE010000217.1:0-5480 GCA_041737755.1 Oligoflexus sp. | reverse complement strand
CCTTGCGCCTCCGTGTATGGTTACCTACCATAAACAGGGTTGGCGGTAAAGGGATAATCTCCGATCTGGGAGATAGCGGCAGCCCTTATATCTCCAGCCAAACCCGTCCTATTCCTCGCCGGCTCGGGACGGGCTATGGCTGGAGAATTACGGTCTGGCCTGTTAAAATGGCTTTTCTCTCTTCCTTGCGAAAACAGATTACTCAAGAGCGTGAAGACCATGGCGACAGGGCTAAACGATTTTTTGAAGCACATCAAAAGCAATCCTCAAAACGACACCTTACTGGATCGGTTTATGGCCTTGCTCGTGGAACTGGAAGCAAAAGCCCGAAAACCCTATCTGGAAAAACTATTCATTTTGTTGGAATCGAGCAATCCCCATGGCACTTTGCGGGCGGCTTACTTCAACCTGCAAGTCGCCCGCAGTGAGGCGCCAGGGACTGTCTTGGAACTGGAGGCCTTGCATTGGGTAGAGCGGGCTTTTATCCTACTCGGCAAAAGCCAGCACGCGTCGTTGGTAAAAGAAGAAATCGAGCGCCTGAAAAAGACTCCCGCGCCTGCTGCTGTGGACCTCAGAAAGAAGACGAGCCCAACTGATCAGTCCATTCGGTCGAGCAAGGTCGAAGATAAGCGAAATAAAGTCGAAGACCGCAGAACCAAAGCCGAACTCTTGAAACCAGCCAAGCCCGAGGAGATCAAGGCTGCCGATGAGCGTTTCACGACCCAAAGAGCCGATTTTATTTCCAGTCTTTATGAGAGTTTTGCCAAACAATTGCTCGATGCCTTGACGGTTCAACTCATGAAATTTCAGGGTCCTATGCACGCCGATGCAGCCGCGTCCCATGTGATTCAATCGTTTCGGCAAGTCTATGCCGAGATGAGTTCAACCCTGCGCAATGCCCTGGCTGTATTCGGCCACAACCCACTCTTATACGATGAAAAGGATCAGTTTCGGGAGGCGTTGCTGCAAGCTTTTCTAGGATCCCCCCTGTTTTTTAAAAACAAAGATCAGATCGCCCCCCAAAGAATCCGTCTCGTGGCGACCCTTCTCACGGCTTGGTTCGATCAGCAGCAAAGCATGCCCCCCAGCAGCCTATCTTTGGAGCAGGACCGGCTGCAAAACAAGCTGCTGCAGATTGCTGTTGGGGCTGTGCTTTTGGTTGAGGACTGAACCTGACCAAACCTTGGTAATGAGCCAGCATCCCCAACGCCTCGTCCATTTCTTGCGGGGGATGCTTGGATTTCAGTGTCCTAAGGTTCCGTAGAGCCGATCCCCGGCATCACCCAAACCGGGCACGATGTAACCTTTTTCATTCAAGGCCGCATCGATCGAAGCTGTGACGATTTGGATCTTTGGAAAATGTTCCAGCACATGGGCGATTCCAGGCGGGCTAGCGAGCAGAGTCACGAGATGAATCTGCCGGGCTCCAGCCTTTTCCAGTTGCTGCAAGGCATGAATCACAGTGTGCCCCGTGGCTAGCATAGGATCCAAGAGGAAGACATGATCATCGGCAGAAATGACGGGAAGATTAGCATAGTAAGGTTCGGCTGCCAAAGTTTTGGGATTGCGGGCCAATCCCAAATATCCCACGCGAGCGAGGGGCAGTGCTGGCAGAATCCCTTCCAAAAAACCCAAGCCGGCCCTAAGCACCGAGACCAAAACCAATCCGGCATTCAGAACCGGAGCCTGCATGGTCTCGAGAGGTGTATCAATTTTTGCCGGTTGGGTCGGCAGCTGGCGCGCCGCCTCATAGAACAAGAGATAGGCAATCGCCGCCATATGCCGGCGAAAATCGCCTGAATCGGTCGAGACCTTGCGCAGCTGAGTCAAGCGATCCTGGACCATCGGATGATCGACGACCAGGACTTGAGGGTGTCCCATGTCTTGCTCCTTTTGAAATTAAAGTAAAGCGCCCATAGGCTGCCGGAGCATGACTCGGTCTTTGATTTCTTTCAGCAGGCTCTCCACAAAGTCATCGCGTCCTTGAGTCACTTGCTCTTGAATCCCATAGCGACGAATCGTCAGTTGCCTTTGTTCGACTTCCTTCAAACCGATGATCAGCTGAATAGGTGCCTTACGCATGGTATGATTGCGAATTTTCTTGTTGAAGCTGTTATCCGATTCATCAATCTCGGCCCGCACCATTTTGCTATGCAGTTCGGCTACCAGTTCGCGGCCATAGGCATGGCAGTCTTCGTTGACTGGCACGACCACGACCTGCTGGGGTGAGCACCAGGTCGGAAACGCACCACCATAGTATTCGAGAAGGAAACTAATAAATCGCTCGTGGGTGGACAAGGGCGCGCGATGGAGGATGATCGGCTGCTGATCCTGACCATGCTCATCGGTATAGGCCAGCTCAAAGTTTGCTGGGCTTAAAAAGTCCACCTGAATGGTCGAGACGGTTTCCTCACGACCCATCAGGTTGCGAAATTGGAAATCGATCTTGGGACCATAGAAAGCTGCTTCGCCTTCGCCCCGATAGAATTCCATACCGGCATCAACCAAGGCTTTTTCCAGCATCTTTTCCGCCTTGTCCCACATCACATCGCTGCCCTTGTACTTGTCGCGATTCTCGCTGCCGCGAATCGACAGGCGCGATTTGAAGTTATTGCTCAGGCCGAAGGTGGAATAAAACTCCCGATACATTTGCAAGAGCTTGCCAAATTCTTCTTCAAACTGATTTTCCCGCAAATAGATATGTGCATCGTTCATCGTCATGCAACGGACGCGAATCAGGCCGGACACTTCGCCAGACTGTTCGTAGCGATAGCAGGTGCCGTACTCCGCCAGCCGCAGAGGCAAATCTCGATAGCTGCGTTTGCGCGCCGCATAGATCAAGTGATGATGCGGGCAGTTCATGGGCTTGAGATAGTATTCCGTGCGATGCCCCTCATCCTCGATCACCATGGGCGGAAACATGGAATCTTTATAGGACTCCAAGTGCTGGCTGCGCACGTAGAGATCACCTTTGGTAATATGTGGGGTCGCCACTCGGCTATAGCCATAGCGGAATTCCATATCCGTGGCATAGCGCTGGATTTCATCCCGAATAACGGTGCCGTTGGGTAGCCAAAGGGGCAAACCTTTGCCGACGATATCTTCGTAATGATAGATATCCAGTTCCTTGCCGAGTTTTTTATGATCAAATTCTTCGGCGAGCTTTCTCCGCTTCAGAAAGTCTTCTAACTGAGCCTTGTTTTCAAAGGCCAGAGCATAGATGCGAGTCAGCATCTTGCGTTTCTCATCGCCCAGCCAGTAGGCGCCGGCAATGCGATCCAGCTTAAAGGCATCGGGTGGCAACTGGCTGGTTTTCTCGACATGCGGGCCTTCGCAAACATCGAGGAAATTGCCATTCTTGTAGAATGTGAACTTGGTTTCGCCGCGATCCCGCAAATTTTGTAGGTTCTCGAGCTTATAGTTTTCCGGTTTATTTTTGTTTAAAAATTCTACCGCACCATCAAAGTCGAATTCGAAGTATTCAAAGGCCTGGGATGCACCAATGATTTTCTTCATGGCTTTTTCGATATCCTTGAGCTCGGTTTCCACCAGCGGCTCGGCACCGAAATCAAAGTCATAGAAAAAACCGTGTTCTGTCGGAGGACCGAAGCCCAACTGCACATGCGGGTATTTTTGCTGCACCGCCTGCGCGAGCACATGGGCTAGGGAATGGCGGATACGATAGAGTTTGGGATTTTCTTGGATGTCCATCAAAATTACCTCACAAAACGACGGAGCCATAGGATGGCAGTAAACCAGGATCTCTGTCTTATCATGGAACGAAAAGAGCTGCTATTCTTTCAATGGCACATGGGTCCCGGTGCTAGTGCTGGAAGACAAAAAGAGCTCGAGGCAGCCGCAGTTTGGGACCGTAGACACCGCCATGCGCCCGTCTTCCGGCGCCAATAACCATCACCACCTCCGCATCGCCTGGCAGTTTGAGCAGGCGCCGCACGCGCCATTCATCGAAGCCCTCCATAGGGCAGCTGTCAAAGCCATAGGCACGGTAAGCCAGCATCAGATTTTCACAGGCCAGCGCCGTAGTTTTTATGGCCCAGATGGCGCGATCATTGCGCGTGAGGGGTCCTCGAAGGATCGGCCGGAATAAACCAATCGCGGTAAAGAGCAGAAATTTAAATGGGGCCAGTAAAGACAGAGGACCAGTCGGATAGACCAAGTAAACCAGCTTTTGGTAATAGGCCAGAGTGGTTTTCGTTGGCAAGCCTTCCTTCACCATCTGCTCGGCCACCAGCTTGGTATTTCGCCGCCAGGTGCTGGTCCTCGCCACACAGACGATCAATTCCGCGGCCGTCGCTGCCGCCGATTGACTCAAACAGCCTTCCACCAACTTTTGTTTTAAGGCGGGCGTGCGCACCCAATGAAATTCCCAAGCCTGCAGATTCGACGAATTAGGAGCCTGCAAAGCTAGATCCAAGCAAGCTTGCGTGATTTTCTCGGGAATCTCTTCGGGGGTGAAACGACGAATCGACCGCCTTGACTCAACCACTGTGCAAAAGGCTTCTGCATCACAGCTGGCGGCGTCTTCGTGATAGCTTTTGGGATCCTGGCGAAACTGATTGATATCTTGCATTTAATAAGCCCATCGTGAAATTGCGTATTGCCAGGTAACGATCATGTTCAGGGCTACATAGGCAGCAAGGCTGGGCCAAGCAAACCAACGTGGCGTCTCTTGCCATTTCTCACCTAACACAAAAAGCAGGGGAAACAGCACCGCTCCAAACCGAAAGGCATCGATCAGCTCGCCCTGCAAAGGCATGATAGCAAGACTCAGAAAACAATACATGGCCTCGGCCCAGCGACCCTTGCGAATGAGAAGTCCCAGACCATAGAGCAGCAAGAAATAAAATGCCTGGTGAATAAAACTACCAAACCGATAGTTCTGGATCGGATTGGCTAACAGAAATGTCTTGAAATAGGTGCTCATACTATCAGCAATATACCAATGACTCTGATGGGCAGAAAGCGCGGGGAAAGCACCTCTTCCTTCCCACAGATGCAGCAGAGGTGTCAGACCCCAGATCAGACCGCTGATCAGTCCGATGCCGAGAAATCGGCCTATTTTTCGCTGCCAGCCAGGTATCTGCAAAGCGGCTCCAAAGGCGATAGCGATGGCCAGGAAAACACCCTGATGCCGGACCATAGCGGCCAATCCAGCCCAGACGGCTGCTGCGATCCATTGATCCTTTTGTAGAAAAATAAAGGCCAGAACGGAGAGTAAAAGAAAATAAGCTTCAGTATGAAAGGAATGAAAAATAAACGACGAGGGGCTCAAGACCAACATCAGAATCGCCCCATAGCCCATCAGCTGATTGCGTTGCATGCCCTTGGCAGAAAGTAGCAGCCGTAGACTCAGCAGAAAACACAGCAGCGAAAACCCCGAACCGAGCCAGACAATATGTTCGGGTCGGCTCAGCTGAAACAGCTCGGCTAAGCCACGGATGGTGTAGGGAAACAAGGGT
>JBGSRE010000213.1:0-6345 GCA_041737755.1 Oligoflexus sp. | reverse complement strand
CCCTACCTTTTTCAGGTAGCTACCAAAGCACGGCATCTGGACCTTATGAGATCATAGATACCAGGGAATAAATAACTTTGGTAACTAAGGGAGACGCTGCTATGACCCAGTATATTGGAATCGATGCTCATAGTAAAACATGCACTGCAGTCGTGACCGACAGCAAAGGCAATATCCTGAAGAAACAGGTTTTTGCTACTTCTGAACGAAACCTTCTGGATTTCGTAGATTCGGTTAGGAGGCCAAGGATTCTCGCCTTCGAAGAAATGAACTTTGCTCATTGGCTCTTAGTTTTACTTAAAGATCGTGTCGATCAGATAAGCGTAGCCCACCCAGCCCACTTAACGAGACAGAGGGGCCTGAAAAAATACCGGCTTATTTTCCCGGCAGATAAAGGCGCCATCCATTACCAGGAAATGAAAGTGTAAATTGAGATTGAGCAGTGAGCCGCAGCGCTGCAAAAAACTTACGGATCCAGGACGCAATTCTTTAAGTTTGAATTTTATGGACAAACTGGACATATGGCGCGGGCCTGGTCCTGGGCTCGGCTTGAGCCGGATTTAGCGAGTGCACTAGCCCTCCATCAATGTCCTTTTCGAGAGCGGAGTTTTCCTCCTGACTTAACTTTGATGACTTGTAGAAAAAGTATAGGATGGATTCTGAGCCTAATTGATTTCCGATCAATTTCTTGCTCAGTGTTTGTAATTGCAAAGTCACCGTTTATTTCTCCCCATGATTTATCAAGTTAATGGTGGAAGATTCAATAGCAGGTTAAAAAGCTGTGTATTGATGAAATAGTGTGCCTTTCCTAAACTATGTCGCTCAAGATACCCTAAATCCACCAAGGCGTTCAAATACCGCATCGCCGTGACTCGACTTACTCCCATAGCATTTTGCAGGAATTCGACTTTGGTATAGGGATGGGTGAACAGGGTATCCAGCAGTTCTCTCTTGTAAAAGGGAACCTTGCTTTTCAATTCTTCTGCAAAACGATCCATCATCGCTACAATGGACTCAACCATTTTCATTGTCTGAACGGCAGTAAGCTCTATTCCTGTCAACATATACAGAATCCATTCTTCATAGGCATCTTTTGTTCTGACCGCCTGAAGAAGTCGATAGTATTCCGATTTGTTTTGAACAATATACCGGCTGGCGTATAAAACAGGAATATCCAAGAGACTATTGAGGACGAGATACAGGACATTTATGATTCGTCCTGTTCGCCCATTTCCATCGTAAAATGGGTGAATGCTCTCAAACTGGTAGTGAATTAAGGCCATCTTGATAAGAGGATCGACATCGTGAAGCTTGTTGTCGTTGATATAGAGTTCCAGATTATCCATTAAAGAGCTAATTTCATCTGGGTGCTGCGGTGGTGTAAAGACCGTTTCACCTACACTGTTTTTTAATACTGTACCGGGTAGTTTTCTAAAGCCCGCTCGGTTTCTTTCGAGCTCCTCTTGGATCTCACAGATTGTTCTAAGACTAAGCATTTTTTGCTGTTTTACCTGATCAAATCCAAGAAGCAAGGCTGAAGAATAGCGTTTTATTTCCTTCGCCGCAAGCTGCTCCATCCTGTCGGGATAGATGTCTTCACGATACAAGTCGTCATGTGTAGTTATAATATTTTCGATTGCCGAACTGTCTTTCGCTTCCTGAAGTGAAAGTGTGTGCAGAAGAATTGTTTCCTTGGGAATCGTCTTGACGACACCCTTAAGTTCCGCAAGCGCTCTATGGGCAGAGGCAAGTTTTCTCAATACTGGCTTGGTTTCAACATCGATTTCAAATGGAAGTCTCTTCATAATACTTCCTCACAAGGATACCCACCGATTCATCGGTGGTAGGAATTGGGAGTGAGCTATCTCCCAGATCGGAGATTATCTCTCTTTTTTATTCATCCTACAGCATAGGAATATCCATCATTTCTCTGTATAACGCGGCAAAACTTAAAGTTTATGCCTTGATGGATGACTTTATCTTCTGTCTTAATATTGAAATTTCCAGTGGAACGAACGGCCACTCGGCCTGCATAAGTTCCAGTTTTCTTGCCTTTGGTGACTCGAGCTTCAACAAGATCTCCGGTCTGAAAGCCAAAAACACGTTTTTGAGCTTTCGGTGCTGTGCGAGGAAAGCCATATTTGTCCGGCAGACACTTCTGCCTAGATCCCCTTGATTCCGCTTTGATCAGGAGAGGCTTATGAGAGAGATGAATAAACACTTTCTCACCACTTTTGCCCACGCAAACGGCGTCCAACCAGTGATCCTTAGAATAATTTTGCCTGCAGCGGTTAAATTTAGTTTGTCCCCCTGAGGAAAATACGATTGGTAGGCAAAAGATTTTAAGGGCATTGCCTATTGCATAGCGGCTTGCATTGACTGCTGCCGCATCTTTCAGGGGTGCCTTGGCTCCTTTGAGGATCCTAGCCAAAAGATCTTTTTTACCTTTTAAAAATTCTGAAATGGGCCTACTGCCTTTTTTCTCATTGCAGGGCCGGCAGGCAATGGTGAGGTTACTGACTCTATTCGATCCGCCAAGACTCTTGGGCTCTATGTGCTCTATTTCGAGCGGCACACCCTCTTTTTGGCAGTAAGCGCACTTTCGTCCCCATTTCTCAAGAAGGTATTCCCGAACCTCATATCCCAAAAGCTCGCCCTGCTGATATTCCACACCGGAGATTTCCGGGTTTTCCATCTTTTGCATATCAAAGCGTACTGTCTCAACAGCTATGGATGAGATAGGGGAAAACCTTATAAGCTTATTGGTCCAGCTTTGAACATTGTCAACACGCGAGATGAGTGATGGCGGGAGCCATCCTTTGGGCCGGGTACGGTTTTGAAACCTTGGAGCCCTATGCCTCGTTTTTCTAGCCCGCCGTGACCTGCGAAGGGATCGGCGCGACTCCAATGCATCTTTAACTGCCTGTCCACGATGGGAAAGGTTGGCTCCAAAGATAGCATGTCTTCCGCGCCCAAATTCGCCAACGAGGGCGATACCCGTTGTTTTGCTACCTGGATCCACCTTCAGCTCCAGCGGCTGAATATCACCGTCCGAGCGCTCTTTTTGGATAATGGTGAAAGGCACGCGGCGATAAACGGCAGCCTTTCGCTCACGTAGCAGCTCTCTTGCTCTTGCCGGATGGCAGGGCATCAGGGGCTTTTTTGTGTTTGAGATAACAAAAACTCTTTGCATTTAAAGTTACCTTTGATTCTCTGCTTTCGCAGGTAAGGGTCTCCTTGACAATGTTATCGAGCGGTTTACTTGCTGGCGGCACTGACTTAACCTCTTACATCTGTTTAACCGCCAACCTTAGAGCCCAGGACTGGAGAGGCATCCGGGGGTAACTATGTGATTCGCTCGTAACGTAGCTCTTGCGAGCTGAGTCGGGTCAACTAAGCATGATTGAAGTCTCCTTTTTTCATGCCTGCCACTTCAGTGGCGGGTGATTGACCGGCTCGTTCACAAAGCCTCCTGTTGTTCAGAAAGGCTGCGATTTTGAACAACAACCGCGCCTATTGTTCAAATATAGCTATTTTTGAACAATAGGTCAAATCATAGTTCAAGATTGATAGTTTTTGAACAATAGGGGTTGTGTGGCTCTGCTGCATCCGCCAAGTATCCCGATATCATGAGCCAATTTACGAAGGGAGATCGCCCATATCAGCGAGGTGTATGAACAGGCGTAAACCCATCCCGATCAACCCGAAACATAGCCAAATCCATGAAGGCGGATAAATGCGGTTTACACTCATCATCCTCCACCGTTCGGCACCATGTATCAGGGGACGATGGCGTTGGCGCGTTCCAGAATAAAGATGCTCATATCAGCGTCGCTGGAACTGTTGCCGGTTACAATGCGCAGGTCCCGATCAACATAAGCATTGACGAGAACACCTTTTACTCCAATCGGTCCAGGTATGGATGTGGCAGGTATCGTCTGAGCTTCGAAGGCCTCAGCCAATGCGAGGAGATGAGTTCCTGCAGCAAAGAAATCAGCTCTGATGCTGTTAGCTGTGAATTCTATATTCAGGAAGCAGCCTTGATCGGAATAGGCGCCACGCAGAAAACCAGTGAAATCCCCCTGATTCGTAACGACTCTTGAAATGTTGTAGTAATATCCTGCCGACGACACCGCTTGGTAGACCTGGGTGGGATCCACGCCTGGTCCGAAGGGCATATCCGACCAAAGGTTACGCCAACCCCCGACCACCTGTGGAAGCTTTTCCGCTTCCAAAAGGTCCGGTGCCAAGGCCAAAAGCTCGTTGACCAGGGGCTGGAGTTGATTGCGAACCTCGGGGTAGTTATCCGTTCGTGAGGTATTGGCCGACGCGATACTGAGGATGCTTTGCTTCAACTGCTCCATTCGGCTCGCGGGGTCAGGATGTCTCACACCGGCCAGGCTAGCCGTCGATAGAAACAAGCCGATGCTGATGATGAGGCGTTTCAATGGCATCATGATGTTATCCTTTTTTCAGTGAGTTAATTCTTCAGTCCAAAAGAGTGAAGCGTCTCATCCAGATAAAATCAAGCGCAATGTGAGATGGACCCACCACGTATTTCAAAATTTTCTACCCAGCGTCTCTTCGGTGCCTTGCAGACGCAAATCAGGCGTGCCCCCGACGTCCGCATTGGATCCGGAGATGATCAAAGAAGTCTTTGACGTTTTGGTGGAGCTGGCCGGCAGTGGCATGACCATGATCTGTGTCACCCAAGAGATGGGTTTTGCCCGGCAGCTGGCGGATCGGATCATTTTTATGGATCAGGGTGAAATCATCGAAGAGGCTGCACCTCAGCAGTTTTTTACTCAGCCTAGATCCGAAAGAACCCGGGCTTTTATCGCTCAGGTTCTTCATCATAGCTAATTGGGCCTTAAATACTGTAATTGACCCGATGCTCAGCATCGACAGTTTCCAGATTTAGTGAGAATTTCAATTGATGATGTTCCACCTTGAACGGAATCTCCAAGGCTCTGAAGTCGTCCCAAATCACGGCTATTGGCAGATAGTTTGTGCTCAATTCCCGGCCACCACTGAAGGTGACAGACCAGGAGACTTGTTCTTTCTGGATTTCAACCTTGGTCTGAACACTGGAGGCCTTCAGTGTATATATCAAACGGCTCAGAAGATTGGCGATGGTTCCCATGCTGACCAGGATTTCGGCTGGCGGCAAGCTTATCTCTGATTTTAAGACGAGCGTATCAAGACTTTTTAGATGCTGGTCCAGGGTGTTGGCAAAGACTTCTTCGGTCAGGATATTGCCTTCATAACAAGGGAGATGTTCTTTTGCCAGTCCAAAGAAAGCCTCCGATGCCAAGCCAGAGTCGATTAGGACGAGGGTAGCGATGGCTTCGAAGTACGAGAAAATGCAATAGTCGGTATCACGAAGTTTAGCAAAGCTCGTATCGCTGCTGTTCATAAAGAGAAAACCAATGCTGCGATCTTTATGAAACAGCGGCATACAGATGCCAGACTTTAAATTCATAGCAGCAATGCGTTTGATAGATCTTTGGACAGGCTTATTAAGCTCTTGATAGGAAGCCATCACTTTGCTGGCATCCTCATAAATACGAATTTCAGAGGCATTCATGCTAAACAATGAGCCTTTGCCATCAACATAGCAGGAGTAGCCGGGGAGCATGGTATTTTCCTGCTGGATAAGATGTTCGCAGCTTTTGACCATAATGCTGTTCGAGAGACCAATACGTTTCGCCAGACAGATGCGTTTGGTTTCGGCAAATCTTTTGTGCTGCTTAAAAATCTCCATCGCACTTGCCGCAAACTCTTGAACCGTGTTCTGCTTTCGGCTCAGGAGTAAAAGGGCCAACTTGCCAAGTATCCATGAGTCTTCCTGGTCAAAGTCTATTTTCGGACTTTTCATGAGTGACAGGAAATGGAGAACTTCGTCTCGATGCATCTTGCCTCGTCCTCTTTTAAAAATTACCCGAATGGCTTTGCTTCAAGCTTATCGAAGTTTAGCTGCAACGAAAAGAGAATAAGTCAAAAGTGCTGGATTAGGCAGGATCATCCGCAAGGGAAAGGCGTGGGAAGAAAAAATTGAAAAAAAACCGGCAGGCTCATAAGAGACCTGCCGGCTTTTTTATCCTGGTGGAGGTTAGCGGGGTCGAACCGCTGACCTCTAGAATGCAAATCTAGCGCTCTGCCAACTGAGCTAAACCCCCACGAGGAGAGATAGATTTGCCTTAATTTCTCTCGGCTTGCAAGAGTTTTTTTTGGACAAATCCTTGGCCCGATTCTGGACTGGGCCCTTGCTCACTTATGGCTGTCGACGGATGCCTTGGCTTTCAAGGGACTGGCGTCTTTGAACACATCGTCCACCTTGGTAAT
>JBGSRE010000197.1:0-4147 GCA_041737755.1 Oligoflexus sp. | reverse complement strand
CTTCGGCGGCGGCGGCGGTCGTAATCGTTATTAATCCGGACCTATCAGTCCTATTACCCTCTACGGGGCGCCGCAAGGCAGCGTAGGGTCAGCGACCCGTGCTGGAATTCGACTACCAAGACTCAAGCCCAAGCAGGCCGGTTAAAAGTAGGAGCAATTCCCAAGCACGGGGCCAATCGCTCCATCCATGATGGCCCATCACGTGTAGAGCGAACATCCCATCATAGTGAAACAAACGGATTTGCAGGCGTCAGGCTCTCCGAGAGTCTATGTGCCATAGTTGCAGACCTATCGTCCTCTAAGGTTCTATCCCAAGCCATTCGATAGCCAGCAATGACCTGATTTATGGCTCCGTGATGCAAAACATCGCGTCACGCCGCAAAGAGGGCATAGCGTAACAGAGCTGTTTTAGGATAGGATCTTATTACTACGACGCTATCGAGGGATACCCGGTCTCATTCGTAGAAATCGCGGAGTCGTCCTAAAGGGCGACATGAATTCACCCAGATAGAAGATCCAAAGTGCATACATTTCAAGAGATGAATTTGCCCCGACAGCTCAATAGGGCGCTAGAGACCATGGGTTTTGTCTCACCGACACCGATCCAGTCCCAAGCTATACCCGTGGCTTTAGCCCATCACGACCTCATAGGCTGCGCCCAGACCGGCACAGGCAAGACAGGAGCCTTCGGGGTCCCCTTGGTGGTCCGGCTTCTTCAGCAGCCCCAAGAAATTGCGCTGATTCTGGCCCCCACACGGGAGCTGGCCGTGCAGATTATCGAGGTCCTAGCCAAGCTCACTCAATATGCCCCTGAATTAACCCAAGTTCTCCTGATTGGTGGAACTTCCATGTCGGCCCAGACCCGCGCTCTGCAGCGACGTCCGCGCATTCTTGTGGCCACACCGGGTCGACTGGTCGATCATTTGCAAAGACGAGCCGTTTCTCTTCAGAACACGGGAGTGCTCGTACTCGATGAAGCCGACCGCATGCTCGATATGGGTTTTGCCCCACAATTGAACGAAATCCTTCGTCACCTTCCAACGACTCGGCAGACCCTACTGTTTTCGGCAACTTTGCCCGATAATATCATGGGACTTGCCAATCGTTATTTGCAAAACCCGGTACGGGTCAGCGCCGGGCAAGTGGAAAAACCTGCACAGCGCATCCATCATTCCGTGGTTCAAACCACGCCTGAAGCAAAAAATGATGTCTTGCTTGATGAATTGAATAATCGGGAGGGATCCGTGTTGATCTTTACCCGGACCAAACATCGAACCGACCGTGTTGCGAAATTCCTCGCAAAGTTTGGCTATGCGGTGGCTCGCTTGCATGGCGACCGAACTCAGAGTCAACGTGATGCAGCAATTAAAGGTTTCCGCGTGGGAACTTTTCGCATTCTCGTAGCCACAGATATCGCGGCACGCGGTCTTGATATTCCTCACATCGCTCATGTGATCAACTATGATTTGCCGCAATCTCCAGAGGATTACGTGCACCGCATCGGTCGAACGGCACGAGCGGGGGCCGAAGGGGAGGCGATATGTCTTTTGGTACCAGAAGATCAAGGCCAATGGCGCAGGATTGCGCGCCTCTATATGAAAGACGAGCCGACAGCGGCTGCTGCTGCTCGAAAAAATGGCCCCATTATTGAACGACTGCCCAGCAATGCTGGCCGTGACCTGGCTGTCCCCGGCCAAAAGCCAAGGATCATTCCCCGCATCACTCGCTAATCCTGCAAGGTTCTTGTCCGCTTCACAGCCTGAAGCGGAAACTTCTGCTTAGTCTTGGGGAAATTTCGGCTGAACCAATCAGTTGACTTCATAGCCCGCATCAACAATCACTAGGGCGATCTTTGCTCGAGGCACAGTGGTCTCAACATCAACCTTGCCTTGGCTTAGGTCGATAACGACCTGGGCTTTCGGATCCAAGGCTTGGATAGCCTTGGTCACAGTCATTTTACAGTGATTGCAGGTCATCCCGATTACTTTGAAGTGTTCCATAGAGCTGTCCTTTTTCTGGGCAAATTCCAGCTAAAAGAAGCGTCAGAGAAGGGCTCCGCGCAAAATAAAACTGGCTACTGAAAAATATATAACAAGTCCCGAGACGTCAACGAGAGTCGCAACGAATGGCGCAGATGCTGTAGCAGGGTCGAGGCGGCATTTTTTCAAGGCGAAAGGCAGCATGGAACCACTCAAACTCCCCCATAGCACAACACCAACCAGACTAATGGCGACAGTCAGTCCAATTAAGGCGTAGTGCTCTCCATAAAGAGATTCCCGAGAGGGCCAAATCAAAATACGGAGCAGGCCGATACTGCCGAGTATGACTCCGAGGGCTAGGCCCACGAAAATTTCCCGACCCAATACCCTCCACCAATCCCGCAAACGAACTTCACCCAATGCCATGGCGCGCACGACCAAAGTGGAAGCCTGCGATCCTGAATTGCCGCCGCTAGAAATGATCAGAGGTATAAAGAGCGCGAGCACAACCGCGCGTTTTATCTCGTGCTCAAAATAACCCATGGCTGTGGCTGTAAACATTTCGCCGAGAAAAAGGATTATCAACCAACCGCCACGTTTTTTTATCATACTCAAAAGGCGAATCTTCAAAAAAGGCGCATCCAAGACTTCCACCCCAGCCATGCGCTGAATATCTTCTGTGGCTTCCTCTTCCACCACATCGACGATGTCATCTGCTGTCACAATACCCTTCATGCGACCACTGCTATCGACGATAGGAATAGCGATCAATCCATGACTGGCAAAAAGCTGCTTCAGCGCTTCCTGATCCATATTCTCATTGGCTTCGACTAGGTTGGTGCGCATGATATCCTGCACAACATTCTGATCAGGAGCCAAAAATATTTCCCGTAGCGATACCGCACCCAGCAATTTTTGATCGCGGTCGAGTACGTAGATGAACCGTAAGTTTTCTAGATTTTCATGAGCCTGCTTACGAAGGTAGCGCAAAGCTTCCCCAACCTGCATGTCAGGGCGAATCCTTGCAAAGCGGGGGTTCATCAACCCTCCGGCTTGATCCTCAGCATAGGCCAAGAGCGCCGCCACCTCTTTTCCCAAACGGGGATCAAGTTCGGCGAGCATTGCATAACGCAGCTCTGGATCAAACTCCTGGATCAAGTCAGCTAGGTCATCTGGAGGCAGTATGCGAAGCCAAAACCGTCTTTCAAAAAGAGGCAGACTAACCAGAAGTTCCGCTTGTTCGATGGTTTTGAGGGTCATAAAAAAATCTTCGGCGACGACCCGCTCCAATTTAAGGAAAGAGCCCAGTCGTTCTTCCACTGAGAGATAGGACCAAGATTCGCGGAGTTTCTCCGTGTCGTGGATCATCTTTTTATATTGGGATTCATCCAGGCGTATCATGCCACCCTCTTCTATTCACCACACAAACCCGGTCGGCTCATGAGCGAGCGTAGTATGGCTAGTCCTCGACCCCATCTTTGTCAAGGCTAATCTCCCGTCGTTTCTAGACTTTCGAGCGATTTTAGGAATTCCATATCAGCTCGAAGATAAAAACCTCGGAACCGCCTTTCGCATCGGCTGAGAATCGGATTTGCTGGAGTTAAAAAAGAGGGAGGGTGCCAAATATGACATAAAACACATCGATCTAAACGATTGCATCTATTATGACTTACTCTTTCTTGTGAGATATTCCAAAATTCGTCATATCTTGTCCGTTTCTTCATCATAGGTGTATTTCTCTTTATGATATCCTGTGGTATCAACCTCCCATTGGAACTTCGTATATGCTGGAAATCGGTCCAGTGTTTCTACCAGGCACCGTAAATGCTTGACTATGAGGATGTCCGTATGCGCATGACGATAGCTTTAGCGTTTATGGTTCTGACTGCCTGTGGACAGCCCACAGATCGTTCTTCCAGTTCAGAACTGGCGGCAGGGGTGTCTTTTCAAGCCCTCTTTCCGACTTCCCCCCACGAGTCTTTGACTCCCGGGATGACCTGCAAAAACCCTGATGAATATCGTTATCCTGAACAAATTGCCTACTGCAGCCGATCCGTTTCCACTGGGACAAAGAACCGAATCATCAAAATCTACGACGCTAGCTTCCAATACACAGTTGGCAGCATGCCGCGAAACGCCTTCAAGATTGATCACTACATTCCCCTCTG